>JBJTGO010000030.1:0-1736 GCA_046093985.1 Actinomycetota bacterium | reverse complement strand
CGTCAATTTTCATTCCCCAGACCTGAGTAGCGACTAATGCACCATGGAAGACATCTCCTGCACCGAGAGTGCTCACCACATGGGTGGAGATCGCAGGTGCAATCCCAGAGAGAGTGCCATCCGAATATGCGCTACCTCGCTCACCATGAGAGATGATGACGCTGTTCTTATCTTGCGAAGCAGTCGAGACATCTGTTGTGATCTTCTCGGAAGGAACGAAGAGATCCCAATCGGCAGAGGAGAGCCCTTCAAAGGGATATCCGACATCAAGCGAGAGTTTCGATCCGCCACCGCGCTTCACACCCCACTCTTTGATCACCTCTGCGCCGAAGTGATCAACATGAACCCATGGCGGAAGGTCGATCTTTGGAAGATGTGAGGCAATCCGCTCAGGTTTGACCATGATGGCTCGGGATTCTTCGCTCTTGGAGATGACGATGGTGCTCTGTGTCGTCGGAGAATCACTCCGTTCGACGAGAGAGGTATCAACGCCCTCTTTACTCAAAACTTCGATGATGTGATCGCCGCCCTCATCTCGTCCCACAACAGCAGAGAGTGCGACTTTCACTCCAAGGCGCGACATCGTGATGGCAGCGACAGTTGCTGGGCCACCGATAGAACGAGCATGCTCCAGCGCAATCACTCGCTCATCCCTATCTGGGTAGCGCTCAACTAAGACGATGTTGTCGACCGTCGCGATTCCAACGGAGAGCACGTCGAATCTGCTCATCGACTAGCTCTCATGCTCACTCTTCAAGAACTTGGTCCAAGCATCACGTGCATTATGGATATGTTGGATGATCATCAGACGGGCGTTGATCGGATCTCGATTCTCGATCGCCTCAAGGATGATGCTGTGCTCAGCATCCGATAGGTCTATACGTCCCGGAAGTTTGAGTGTGTTATCCATCGAGTGGCGCATGATCTCTTGCAAAGTTCCAAGGGTCTGATTGAGGAATCGGTTCTGCGCACTTCTCACGATCACGAGGTGGAACTCCATATCGAGTTCACGGACTCGATCGAAATCGATTGGATCCTCCTTCAAGGCATCGCGAAGTCGACCCAACGCACGCTTGATCTCAACGAGTTGTTCATCGCTTCGACGTTCTGCCGCCCATTCGACTGCAGGTGCTTCAAGAATCTCACGCATTTGGAAGAGCTCTTCAATCGGATGTCGCTGAGCAAGGTAGGCATCCTTGATTTTGCCACTGACTCCCTCATCAAGCAGGAATACGCCAACACCATGCTTCGAGATGAGTCGACCTTGCGCCTGCAGGATTTGGATCGCTTCACGAAGGGATGGTCGTGAGATTCCGAGGATGCGTGCCAACTCTCGTTCACTCTCCAACTTCGCACCCGGCTTGAGATGCTCGCGTTCAATGTAATCGAGAAGATCACGAACGTTCTCGTTGAGTCGTGGCGGGACGTTGAGGATTGGAGTCGACATCTATCAGCCCTTGACCGCTCCGGCAGTAAGGCCTGAGATGAAGGATCGCTGCATCGCTAGGTACATCACGACCATTGGAAGTGATGCGATCATCACAGCAGTGAAGATCATCGAGAAGTTGATCGCATATTCACCACGGAAGTCGAGAAGTGCTAATGGGAGCGTCTTCAGATCCGACTGCGTGATGAGCAACAATGGAAAGAGCAGGTCATTCCAATTGATAACGAAGAGGAAGATTGCGACTGCACCCATCGAAGGTCTCGAGAGAGGGAGCGCAATCGAACGATAG
>JBJTGO010000029.1:0-3565 GCA_046093985.1 Actinomycetota bacterium | reverse complement strand
GTGGGGAGGGTGATCAAGGGGTTGACTATCGAGCACGGTTAGCGCAAGATCCCGACTTTCCATTAGATATGTCTGACTTGGATAGGGAGGTTGCTTCGCTTCAAATTTTGCCCATAGCTCAACAACAAGTAGATCTTGTGTTGAGTAACGTAAAGAAGATAGTGGAATCAAACCATGTTTTGAGTTTCAATTTCCAAACAATCATCTAACGATTTTGGGTGCCCAACTCTGAGAGTTTTTGCGAGGTAGCCAAAGATAGTTATTCATCTTCTTGCTATATGTGCCCGCTACAGTCAAATCTACAGTGTGCTTCTTTTGAGGCCAGAGCAAGTTGAAATAATCGAGCTCAATCATCAACTTCTCAACTGATTGATAGGCTTCAAATGATTGAAGCTCAATGAGAAGAACTGGACGATTCCTCGAGATTATCTCTAGGGATCCTCGTAAAACAGACTCCTCCTGCCCTTCTACATCAATCTTGATGAAGTAAGGCTTCAATTCTGCAGTATCAAGACGGATACTCTTAGATGTGACTTTCGTGAAGGAGATCTCTGACTTCTCGATGGGGAAGTCTCCAAGGAGTTGTGAGACCACTTTCTTAGGGTCGTTTGACGAGTATTGAGTTAGCTGTAGTCGATGGACTGTGGGGATGTAGAGGGTGAGCTCTTCTTCAGATTGAGAGAGAGCGACATTATGAAAGGTCACCTCCCTGTACCTGTGAGCTACTTTTGGTTTGATTACTGGATCGAAGGCGTGAATGGGTACCCCAGGCTGCAACCTTCGAATCATCTCAATCGAGGTTCCATCATTTGAACCGATGTCTAACGCGACTGTCCCATGTTGAGCCTGTATATGGCGCAAGAATGAAAACCCCTCTTCGAGCAAGAAGAAGCGACAGAGGAAGACCGCTCTTCTCCGGACTTGGTCATATACCCAAAGGTTGGATCGAATCATTGAATCAAGCAAACGAATCATTAGCGCTTCTTTTGAGGGGTTCTCTTAGACGATCGCTTTATGCTGAAGATGCCGACAATTTGAAGGAAAATCACCATGGTGAGAATTGGAAGTCGCTGACGATGGTCACCTAATGTCCCAAGTGAGACAAGCCAGTTAGCAATAATGAGAGTGGAGATGAGAACCACCAACTCCTTTCCTGGAGCACTGTGCTTTCTTAGCCTTATCGCGCCCAGAGTCATCGCACCTAGGTAGCCCATCAGCCATAACCATGAGACTAACTTTCCAATGTCTCCATAGACGAAGTCGAAACCTTCTTTGGTTTGCGTCGCTACATCATAGAAAGGATTTAGTTTCAACCAGGGATTTCTTGCCATAGAACCATTAGCCAAAGGTCCAAACCAAGGAGACCAGAAGTAGATGGACTTGTTCCAACTAAGACGAAGGACTTCACTTGGGTTGTCTAGATACCAGTCAATTGTGCACCTAACGATGCTTTGGTCCACCTCAGCAGCATTACCTTCGAAGCTTGGACATTCGACACCAGCAAAACCAGGTACATATCCGCCAGTAGCTCCTTCGCCTGCTCCGATTCGCATAGTAATACCAAGGTTTGTTGAGATTGTTGTAAAGTCATTCGCGAGTACATTTCTTACTATGAGGATAGAGGGAAGTAGTAGAGAACAAATCATGCCGATTGCTACAACTGGTAAAACCAACCTCTTCTCGTAGATGAAATATCCAGCAAGGACAAAGAACAAGAAGGCGCTCAAGAGAAACCGAGGCTGGACAAAACTATTTAGTGAAAAAAGTAAGCCCATGGTAATCAATCGAATGTCAAAAAGCCTTGGCTTCTCCGTGCCTTTCAGATCTATAAAAAGGCCCAGCACTATGAGAAAGATTGAAGCTGAGATGAGTTCGTATCCTATGGCGATGGTATTGAGCGCAAGAGTCGGACTTATTGTCAAAACAAAGACGGAGGGAAGTGAGAACTTTCGAAGCGCTGTCTGTTGGAGTTTTTGCCCAAAGTAGGCCGTAGAGAAGGCAAAGAGGATTGATTGCAAGACACCCATAATCGGAAGTATCAATTGATGATTGGGAGCGCCAAGAACCCACATAAGAAGTGGGTAGCCTGCTGGCCAGTAGTGCAAGATCCTCTCTTGTGAGAGAAAGCCATCTCGAATGAGAAATTCAAGACCTTCCAAGTAGTTTTCGCCATCAGCGCCCAACCACCCGTTACCTGGAATCTGAGCGATGATAATGAACTTTACGAGAAGGCCCAATCCAGGGATAACCCAGAGGCTCTTACGCCACGTCTTCGGCCAGCGAATACTCCTTGATCTTCCTGGCTTCTTCATGAGTGAACCCTACGCCAGCGCGCAAGTTTTGATGCCGAGCCGACCTCTCGCTACTCTTGGGGCATCAAGATACGAAGTGGGGGGTCACGCTATGGGTCGCGGCCGTGCAAAAGCCAAACAAACCAAGGTAGCTCGGGATCTCAAGTACAACTCTCAAGATATCGACCTTGAGAAGTTGTCCAAGGAACTCCATGGTGAGGTCAACAAAGATGACGACTCTGACGATTTCGATCCCTTTGCCGAAGGCAATTTCATTCCTCGTCGGTAGCTATAAGCCCGCCGGGTAGTCATGCATCCAACACCTTATGTGGCATCTCTTCGTGTCTACGAACCAATCCAATCTTTCGCTCCATCCGATCAACTTCGTTGGAAGTCGATAACTCCTAATGCACTAACGAGTAAAGAAGAGCAAGCCCGAGCACTTGCTCGTGCGATCAAGCCTGAGCTTCCATCACTTCGCGCGGATGGTGCACACATACTTGATGTTGATGGCGAGCGCTTCATCTCTCCCTGGTCGACTGCGATGCGATGTTGGGCCGCCCTAGATTCCTTCAAGGAGTCATTGCCCTCGTCGATTACGAAACTCTTCATCTCTCCAGCAGAAGAGGACGCTCTATCGATCCAACCTGATCTCTCAGAGGATCGCGTGCCACATATCCTCACCGAGACATGGGTAGTTCCACCCCGTTGGTTCGCGCTCTTCGATCCATCTGAGCGGTTGCGTGGAAGTGGATCACAAGGACCCTTCACCATTCTTCGGACAGAGATCTCGCGCGCTAAGGCGCGTTGCGAGAGTGCTCATCAAGCCGTTGTCAGCGCCTTTGGGAACGGGCCCATCGAAGGGGAGATCGCAGCCCTTCTTGCGTGGTTGAACGTCTTTCATCCGGCCTCGAAAGTGGAATTGGATTACGGCGGCCTTGCTCTCTATCTCGATCGCTCACTCCGTGAAAGTGGCGGAGAAGGAATAGAAGCCGACACATCGGTCGAGGATGTTGCGCTCTCGCTTCAAGGTCTTGCCTCAGGCGATGGCGCGCTCGCCGGCCAAGGCTATGAACGTCTGGTCTCCCGCTGGCGTCGAGTAGGCGCTTACGAACAGGCGATGTAGCTCAAGATTTCGTCTGAAGTACCTTGCGGACCCTCTCCTACTGCCGGAATACTCCGGCCATAACGGATAAATCAGACAAGGGCTGAGTGAGAGCGCTCAACCCACTGTGAGGAGTTCCACCCGTGCTTCGTCCACGCGAACAAGAGGT
>JBJTGO010000028.1:0-1643 GCA_046093985.1 Actinomycetota bacterium | reverse complement strand
TCTGATTTCTACGACCGCCGAACCAGAGGATTCGCATCAGGAAATCGCTGATCAAAGCGATTGCGCCTGCGGTCGTTGCGGCGACAGCAGAGACGAGAGTGTCGCGATTTGCCACATGAGCCATCTCATGTGCGACGACTCCCTGCAATTCATCACGATCCATTGCATCCAAGATCCCCGTGGTGAAGGCGATCAAGGCATGTTCTGGATCCCTACCGGTTGCGAATGCATTCGGTGCTTGGTCGACGACGATCGCAACCTTAGGCATCGGAAGACCCGAGGCAAGACATACTTCTTGAACGAGATCGAAGAGTTTTGGATTATCGCTCTCTTGGATGACGCGAGCGCCCGTCATAGTCAGGACCAATCGATCTGACGCGTAGTAGGAACCCCATACCGAGATCAATGAGATGCCGACTGCGATAGGTATGACTCCAACACCAGTAGCCCCGAAGTAACTCATCGATGAGTAACTAACGACCCAGAGAAGTGCGCCAAAACCCAAGAGCAATCCAATCGTCTTGCGACGGTTGGAGTCTTGCAGGGTACGGAAGGAGGCCATCTAGCTAGTTAGAAACTCACCTTGGGCACGCTACGAGCGATCGGATCATCGACCTCATAGAACTCTCGCTCTCCGACCTTCGCAAAACCTGCGAAGAAATTGGTCGGCACTGTCTTCACCGCAGTGTTGAGAGTACGGACGGTGTCGTTGTAGAACTGGCGGGCAAAAGCAACTTTGTTCTCGGTGGTTGAGAGCTCTTCCTGTAACTGGATGAAATTCGCAGAAGCCTTCAAATCTGGATAAGCCTCAGCAACAGCAAGGAGTCCACGAAGAGCCTGGGTCAACATATTGTCAGCAGCAGCGATATCAGCGATTCCATTGGCGCTCTGCGACTTGGCACGCGCTTCGGTGACCTTCTCGAAGGCTTCACGTTCATGGCTTGCATAACCCTTGACCGTCTCGACGAGATTTGGGATCAAGTCAGCCCTGCGCTGGAGTTGCACCTCGATCTGTGCGAAGGCCTCATCGACTTGGACATTGAGGCGGATCAACTTGTTGTATTGCGATACCAAGAAGAACGCGATCAACGCAATCCCTGCGACGACTAGGAAAATTTCCATCTCTACCTCTCTCTCGAGGCACTCATCCTAGAAGCAAAACCTGAAGTGGAGTTATTGGATCTTGCTCTTGTGGAAATTGAGCCACGACTTGCTTGGCGTCGGACCGCGCTGACCTTGGTAGCGAGAACCATAGAGAGCTGAGCCGTAAGGATGCTCAGCAGGAGATGAGAGTTTGATGAGGCAGAGTTGACCGATCTTCATTCCAGGAAAGAGTTTGACTGGAAGGTTCGCGACATTGGAAAGTTCCAAGGTGATGTGACCTGAGAATCCAGGATCTATGAAGCCTGCAGTGGAGTGGGTGAGAAGACCAAGACGTCCCAAAGATGACTTGCCTTCGAGACGACCGGCGATGTCATCGGGGAGGGTGATCACTTCATAGGTGCTCGCCAAGACGAACTCACCCGGATGGAGGATGAAGTGCTCATCGGCGGCGACTTCAGGTTCGCGGGTCAGTTCGGGTTGTTCGACCGACGGGTCGATCTCGGAGTACTTGTGATTTTCGAAGACTCGGAAGAATCGGT
>JBJTGO010000027.1:0-8977 GCA_046093985.1 Actinomycetota bacterium | reverse complement strand
ATTGCATCGAGTTGACCCTGGCCGACAATTACATGCATCTCGCGACCGATACCGCTATCGCTGAGGAGTTCCTGGACATCAAGGAGTCGCGCTGTCTCACCATTGATCTGATATTCACTCTGACCGTTGCGGAAGAGGATGCGTGAGATTGTCACTTCACGGAATTCGAGGTCGAGAGCGCCGTCCGAGTTATCGATGGTCAGTGATACCTCAGCGCGACCGAGTGGCGCCTTCCCGCTTGTTCCCGCGAAGATGACATCTTCCATCTTCCCGCCGCGTAAGGACTTGGCACCCTGCTCACCCATGACCCACGCAAGTGCGTCAACGACATTGCTCTTGCCTGACCCGTTGGGACCTACGACGCAGGTGATCCCTCGTTCGAGTTGGAGGGTCGTCGGATTGGCGAAGGACTTGAACCCTTTGAGCGCCATGCTCTTGAGATACACGCGTAAAACCTACCGGAGTGAGTCTGCAAAGCCCGGTAACAGAGGAATCAACCTCAGGAACCGTAAAGTAGAAGTTGAGGCTTTAGCGAGATCGCTGGCATCGCGGACAGAAGTGCGATGAACGATTGGTGAAAGTGATGCGCCTTATCAAAGTCCCACATCGACGACATCGTTCATCTTCACGACCATAGACCGCAAGGCGCGTTGCAAAGTAACCACTCTCTCCGTTGACATTGACATAGAGATGATCAAATGAAGTGCCACCCGCTTCGAGCGCCCGTTTCATCACAGAGCGGATCGAAGAGAGCAAGAGTCGAAGTTCTCTTTCACCCAGTGACGAAGCTCTCCGTTCCGGATGGATCTTCGCGCGCCACAACGCCTCATCGGCATAGATATTTCCCACACCGCTCAAGATGGATTGATCCAAGATCGCACGTTTGATCTCGCTCTTCGATCTCATAAGGCGCGCGATGACGGCGCCAGAATCGAAATCATCCTCGAAGGGGTCCGCTGCAATATGGCCGATCGTTTCGGGCAGCGACGTTTCTGCATGGATACGATCGACGCGCATCCAGCCAAAGGTCCGTTGATCAAGAAAATCAAGGCGAAACTTCTCTCGCCCTTTGCGAAGCGTGGTGCTGACGCGAACATGAGGGTGAAGTTTCTCGCTCAACCCACTCTTTCCCGCAAAGACTCGGAATTGTCCGCTCATACCGAGGTGTGCAACGAGAGCGTGTTCATCCCGCTCAAAGGTCAGCCACAGGAACTTTCCTCGCCGTCTCACGCTCTGGCAGCGAAGGCCTCTGAGAAGGTGGAGCGGAGCAATCGAATCCTTCGCTACTGCGCGCGGGTGAAGGCTTTCGATCGAGAGAATCTTTGCGCCGGGAATATGTTGCTCGAGACCTCGGCGTACGCTCTCTACTTCAGGTAACTCTGGCATATTCTTCGAACCTCGAGACGTTCGCTCGTGACCTTACTGTGAAGGACTCTCGCCAGATGAGTCTTTGCTTTCAATGAGCACCTCGTAAGCAAGGCGCGCGGCTTCTTGCTCGGCCTCTCGCTTACTTCGTCCACGACCGACTGAGACCCTGGACCCAGAGACGATCGCAGTCGCTTGGAATTCCTTGGCGTGATCGGGACCAGACTCTGCGATCTCATACTCAGGAACACCTAGACCTCGTGCAGCCAGCAATTCCTGTAGCGCAGTCTTCCCATCAAGCATCACACCTCGAGAGAGCGACTCATCGATCGCACTCGACATCATCGAGACGATCGCTCGCTTCGCGCCATCAAGTCCATGCTCGACATAGATCGCGCCAAAGAGCGCTTCGAGAGCATCTGCGAGGATCGAACTCTTATCTCTGCCTCCGGTCACTTCTTCGCCCTTACCGAGTCGAAGACTTTCGCCGAGACGCAACTTCCGCGCCACATCGGCGAGCGCGCGAGTGCTGACCACACCGGACCTAAGCGGTGAGAGTCGACTTTCATCAAGATCTGGAAATCTTTGATAGAGCTCTTCGGTGATGACGAGACCGATCACACTATCGCCGAGGAACTCCAACCGTTCATTGGTCGGCAGGCCCCCTGATTCATATGCGAAAGAGCGATGGGTCAGAGCAAGCGTGATCAACTCATCTGAGATTGGAAGTGAGAGCTCGGAGAGAGCCTGGTGGAGACCACCAGAAGGAGAATTCCTAGTTTCAGTCATGATCTCTTGGGCCTCATCGAAGATGGCCTCCTCGCTTCACGACCTGCGGGATTCCCTTCAGGCGCAAAGGGTGTGCGAACTAGACGTCGAGTACCTGACGACGGTTGTAGGTGCCACAGGTAGGACAGGCAGCATGCTGCAACTTCGGCTGCTGGCATTGACCACAGGTCGCAGTCGCGGCAGGGGTTGCCTTCCACTGGGAACGACGAGCGCGGGTCCTAGCCCTGGAGAGTTTTCGCTTGGGTACTGGCACGGGCGGGAGTATTCCATCTGCCCCCGGGAAAGACAAAACGAGCCGTTTACTGCTCTTTCAACCTCTCGGTCAGACCCTCGAGCGCCTTCCACCGTGGATCGCGTTCCTCGTGGGCGTGATCGCTATCGAGCTCTCGCCATGGCAGGCCACAGATGGAACAGAGGCCCAAGCACTCTTCATCGCAGAGCGGATTGACCGGGAGCGCGAGAATCACCGCATCTCTTACTGGAATCGCAAGGTCCACCGTCTCTTCGACGACCATCAAGATCTCATCGGTCTCGACATCATCTTCGCTCAAAGCGGCTGCCTTGCTCTCATATTCATAGAGCTCGTCGAAACCTTGATCGATCACCAACTCGACCGGTGCAAGACATCGAGCGCACTCTCCTACTGCCTTCGATTGCACGCGGCCACGAACCAAGATTCCTTCATCGACAGAGGTCGCAGTCAATGTCACATCGATCTCTTCCTTGGCGGGGATGGCGATCATGTCGAGGCCAAAGGGACGATCAAGGGTGCGAGTCAATCGATAGTCTCGATATTCGCCAGACCGACGTGGAAGTTCGTGGATAGAGAAAATGAAGTCCTTCGACGGTGAAGAAGAACTTGCGGCGCTCATGAAGTTACGACCTTAGTCGGCGAGTTCTGAGAGCGCATCCTTGTCGCTACCGCCAGCAAGTCGCTCACGACCTCGATTGATCGCATCAAGTGTCTTATTGAGGATGACCTCGAGGGTCGCCAATCGCGAATCGATATATGCATCGACCTCTGCTCGCTCTCCATCAGCTTGGGTGCGGGCATCGTCGAGGATCCGGCTCGACTCCTCACGTGCGCTCTGCACGATCGCAGTCTGTTCCACCATCCTCGCAACTTCCTCACGAGCATGGGCGATCAGCTGTTCTGCTGAAGTTCGTCCCTCATCAACGATCCGATCACGAGCGGCCAATAACTCCTGAGCTGCGAAGAGATCCGAGGGCAAAACTGACTTGATCTCATTGAGCAGGTCCAAGAGTTCTCCCCGGTGGACCACGCAGGAGCCAGAGAGTGGCACCGAGCGTGCCTCGGAGACCATGGTGAGAGCGCTCTCGATCTTCTCTAGCGAATCCATCTCACTCCCTCTCTCTCAAACTCTATGCATTCTTGCCATGTCGGCTCAGAAGGGCAAAGACTACTTGCCGAATCTTGATTGAAGCGCGAGATGAACATGGGGTGGTACCCAGGAGCTGACATCGCCCCCGTACTTCGAGATCTCCTTGACCAAGGATGAGGAGAGGAAGGAGTAATCAGGCTTGGTGGCCATGAAGAAGGTCTCGATTCCCTTCAACTTCAAGTTCATCTGACTCATCTGCAACTCATAGTCGAAATCACTCACCGCGCGAAGACCCTTCACGATCGCTGCGATCTCGTGTTCCTTGCAATAGTCAGCAAGGAGGCCACTCCAGGAATCCACCTTCACATTGGGAAGATGAGAGACCGAACGCTTGATGAGATCAATCCGCTCTTCAACCGAGAAGAGACCAGCCTTAGTCGAGTTGATCAGAACCGCAACAATCACTTCATCGAAGATCTTCGAAGCGCGCTCGATGACATCGAGATGACCAAGGGTGATTGGATCGAAGGATCCGGGTGCTACTGCTCGGCGGATTGCCATAGTGGAAGTCTAACCATTCTCCATTTCGCCATAGAAGATGGCAGCGTTACCGTACTTGCGCACCTTCACCTGATGTAGCCCCTCCGGCCACGGGAAGGAGTCTGTGCGGCTTGCACGCTCAAGGACGATCAGGGTTTCTTTGACGATGGCACCTGACTTCAACAATGCTCTAAGGAGCCTCTGCAAATCGTCATCTGGATAGGCATATGGTGGATCCATAAAGATCACATCAAATGGATTGGAAAAGCGCAAAGCGAAACTCTCTACATCGCTATCAACGATCGTAACTTCCTCGGCTTGCGCGAGTGAACGGACCATTTCGATATTTGCGCGAGCGATTGAAAGTGCTGCGCGATCTGACTCAACGGCAACGCAGGCACGTGCACCTCTGCTGATCGCCTCGGATGAGACTGCGCCACTTCCGGCAAAGAGATCCAAGAATCTGATGCCAGAGAGATCACCATATTCGGATTCAAGTGATGAGAAGAGAGCCTCTCGCGCACGATCTGAGGTCGGTCTTGCGCTGGTTCCCTCAGGTGAAAGCAATCGCCGACCTTTGGCACTTCCAGCGATGATGCGCATCTCTTCCCATCTATCTTCTCTCTCGTTCGACTCGGGTTAGTAGCTCAATCAACCCTTATCGACGAAGGCTGTCTCAGACTCTCTTTCGCGGCGGATGACGAATTCGCGTAGCGCCGGAACGGTATCAAGGTGCGGATCCTTCGCCAATAGTTCTGTGGCACGCTCCCGAGCAGAGATGATCATCGCCTCATCTTCAAGTACCCGAAGCAAGCGCAGATGCGATCTCGTTCCTGACTGTGAGGCACCTAGGACATTTCCCTCGCGCCTCTGCTCAAGATCGACACGGGAGAGTTCAAAACCATCCAAGGTTGCTGCCACCGCCTTCAATCGCTCCATAGAAGAACTCTCCTCCTCGCTGCGCGTCACAAGAAGGCAGAGGCCAGGTTCACTTCCTCGACCTACGCGTCCTCGAAGTTGGTGCAACTGTGAGACACCGAAGCGATCAGCATCGAGGATCACCATCACTGTCGCGTTAGCGACATCGACGCCGACCTCAATCACTGTGGTCGAAACAAGGAGATCGATATCGCCAGATTTGAATGCGCTCATCGTTTGATCCTTTTCATCGGAGCTCATGCGGCCGTGCAGGGCTGCGATGCGAAGGCCCTTCAGTGGTCCGTCATTGAGAATCCCGAAGAACTCCTCAACCGAGGCCATCTGCTCTCCGCTTTCCACTTCACCGATTCCATCTGGCAACTCTTCTGCGAGTAAGCGTGCAACACGCTCACGCATCTTCTTCTCATCCTTCGAATCCGATTCCGATTCATCGGATCTCGCAGCAGAAGCGGAAGGCGCTATGCGAGGTGCGACTACATAAGCCTGTCTCCCCTTTGCGACCTCCTCTCGAATCCTCATCCAGGCTCGATCGAGGAAGTGTGGCTTGGAGAGAACCGGGATGATGTGTGTTGAAATCGGTGAACGTCCCTGTGGCAATTCATCGAGTACCGAGACATCGAGATCACCAAAGACTGTCATCGCGACGGTGCGAGGAATCGGCGTCGCAGTCATCACGAGAATATGTGGCGAATTCTCACTCCGCTCTCGGAGCGCATCACGCTGCTCCACGCCAAAACGATGTTGCTCATCGATGACGAGGAGATCAAGGCGCGCGAACTCGACACCTTCAGAGATCAAGGCGTGGGTACCGATGACGAGATCGACGCTGCCATCGCGCAGACCATCATGAATCCTCTTCTTCTCTGCCTGCGAAAGGGATCCAGTGAGAAGTTCTACCCGAAGCGCATCGGCCTCAGAACCAAGCATTCCTGCTTCAGCAAGTGGTCCGAGAATGGAGAGAAGATTCCTGTAATGCTGGGTCGCGAGGACTTCGGTCGGTGCGAGAAGTGCGGCTTGTCCTGAGGCATCTGCTGTTGCCACCATCGCTCTCAGAGCAAGGATCGTCTTTCCGGATCCAACCTCTCCTTGAAGGAGTCGATACATCGGCCCTTCGCTCGCAAGGTCGCTTGCAATCTCTTGCCAGACTCTCTTCTGCCCTGCCGTCAAGGTGAACGGGAGTGCGGCATCGAATCTCGCAAGGAGGCCACGTCCCTGACCAACTCGTATCGGATGAGAATGAAGAAGCCGAATCGCCTGCCTACGCTTGACCAAGATGAGTTGAAGGATGAAAGCCTCATCGAAAGTGAGTCTGCGCTTCGCCTCCCTTGCGCTATCTAGATCATCGGGTTGATGGACCTGACGTAATGCCCTGGCATGGGAGATCAACTTCTCGCTCTCAAGTATCTCTTTTGGTATGAGATCTTCGAGTTCTGTGATCTGATCCAGCAGAATCTCTATCGACTGCTCTATCTTCCATGAAGGCAACTTGGAGGTTGCCGGATAGATCGGGATCAATCTCCCTGCGAAGTCATCAATCGCACCATCGACGTTGTCACCATCCGGGATCAAGTGATACTCGGGATGTGAGAGTTGACGCTTGCCGTTGAAGAGTGTGATCTTGCCTGCGAAGAGACCTTCTCTGCCGACCTTCAATTCACGCTCTCGCCAGACTTGATTGAAGAAGGTGAGAAGTAACTTCGCTTGGCCGTCAGTGACCACCACCTCCAAGATCCCGCCCTTTCTTCGGGGGATCTTCTTCACTTTCACAGAGAGGATCTCAGCGAGGATGGTCGCCTCTGAACCGACTGGAATCTCATCGATTGGAGTGAGCTCACCTCGGCGGATATATCTCCGTGGATAGTGCGTGAGCAGATCAGCGACCGCGCTGTAGCCGAAGGCCTCCTCAAAGGCCTTTGCGGTCTTCGGTCCGATCAGGCGCTCGAGAGGGCGACCCAAGAGATCGGAATCGCTCATATGTCGCCACCCTACGCCCTACGCTTCGATTTCCGTTCGAGCGTAGCGACGGGCTACCCTTCTCCGTCTTGACCTTCTTGAGGTCAGGCTTATAAGACAAGACATCTAGGAGTCATCGTGGCATCTGTATGCGATATCTGTGGCAAGGGACCGAGCTTTGGTAACAACGTCTCGCACTCCAAGCGTCGTACTCGCCGTCGATGGAATCCAAACATCCAGCGCATCAAGACCATGGTCGCGGGCTATAGCAAGCGTCAGAATGTCTGCACCTCTTGCATGAAGGCCGGCAAGGTCTCTCGCTAACTCACCTCTCGTCCACTCCGAAACGCCGAGCCACAAGCCCCAACGGCTCGATTCAAAAGTGAGTGAAACCGCGCTCCGCAATCGGCTGACCATCCAAAGTCAGCAATGATTCCCCTCGCTCTCTGACCACTACTATTGAGTGTGCCTTTATTGAGTGTGCACGTCTATACCCCGGAGCGGCTGTGAAGAGCGGTCCATGTTCCTCACCGCTGGTCAAGACACTCTGTAGCGGGTCAACTCCGAGGGCAGATGCGATCTGAGCCATGAGTGAATATTGAGGATGGTCTTCAATCGCACTGCTATCGAGATCGATCGTCACTTCACTCGCGCGGGCGAGCGAGGCGGCATCGATCAAGATTCCATCGCTGATATCGCAGAGTGATGTCGCATCCTTACCGAGCTCAAGGTAGGAGTGGTACTCCACCCTCGGCGTCTTATGGAAAGCGATGCTCTCCGGATGGAGATTGAGGCCACGCCGCAACTGTTCAAGTCCGAGAAGTGAGCGACCGGGAAGCGATCTGAGATAGAGGTGATCGCCAGGGCGAGCGCCACTTCGCGTGATGACGCGCTCACCTTCACCGATAGCAGTCATCGATACCGTCAACGCGCTACCTCTGGAGAGATCGCCACCGATCACGTGAGCGCCGACGAGAGCGCATTCATCTGCAATCCCCTTCGCGAGTTCGAAGATCGCTTCGCCATCAACGGGATCAAAGGCGACTGCCACCAAGAGATAGGTAGCGGGAAGACCCATGGCGAAGATGTCGGCGAGATTTGCCGCCGTTGCTTTCCTTCCGATTGAGTAGAGATCACTCCACTCACGATTGAAGTGAACCCCCTCGGTCAGGAGATCGGTCGCGACTGCGACCCCGCTCGAGCGAGGAGCGAAGAAGGCGGCATCATCACCGATCCCAATCCGTAGCTGATTGGAGGAAACGCTTCCAGTGCTCGCAAAGATCACCTTGAGCCGTTCGATGATTGCGAGTTCATCCATAGGTCGATACTAGTTCTGACCACTCTGCTCTCTACGGGCTCTCTTCTCCCCGACGACTTCCGCAACGGATCGATCTGCGCTACCTTCGCGCCATGGCAATTCAGGCCTATATCTTGATTCAAACCGAGGTGGGCAAGGCTGGCAGTGTCGCGCAAGCGATCTCTGCGATCTCAGGTGTCACCATCGCCGAAGGTGTCACTGGCCCTTATGACGTGATCATGCGCGCTGAGGCTCCTTCAATGGAGGAATTCGGACGCATCATCCTCTCCAAAGTCCAAGCAGTCCCAGGGATCACGAGAACTTTGACCTGCCCCGTCACATCTATGTGAGCTCGATTCCTCTCAGGGATCAGAGTTTCGGGTTTCGCAGCGCCTCTTCAATCATCGCAGTGATCACTTCGGAATAATCCCGGCCGCTCGCTTTCCAAAGCATCGGGAAGACAGATTTCGGTGTGAATCCTGGCATCGTATTGAGTTCATTGATCACGATGGTTCCATCATCTTTGAGGAAGAAGTCAACTCGCGCTAGACCTTCACACCCGATCGCTTCGAATGCGGTGACTGCTTGAGATTGAATCTCCTTCGAGACCTCCTCGGGGATGGGAGCAGGAACCAAGTACTCGGTCGCTGAGTCGAGATACTTCGCCTCATAGTCATAGAACTCACGTCCACCAAGGACTCGAATCTCACCGACGACCGATGTCCGTAACTTGCCCTCCACTTGCAGGACT
>JBJTGO010000026.1:0-6049 GCA_046093985.1 Actinomycetota bacterium | reverse complement strand
TCTTTGAACTTCACACCAGGGGACGCATCGCGCCGATCGTCAAAGAGGACTGTGATCCCTTTTGCCTCGAGTGCGAGTGCGATCTTCTCTGCCTCGACAAAGGGCGTCTCTTCTTTACCGGTCGCGACGATATGGACCTTCGCTGGAGCGATCTCGATCGGCCAGTTCAATCCCAATTCATCATGGGTCTGTTCTGCAACGGCTGCAACAGCACGTGAGACACCAATTCCATAGGATCCCATCGTCACTACTTGGGACTTTCCTTCGTGATCCAAGACTGTGAGATCGAGCGCCTTCGCGTACTTTCGACCAAGTTGGAAGATGTGTCCGATCTCGATAGCGCGATCGATGATCACTTGCTCGACACACTCAGGACAACCATCACCAGCTCGAACCTCCGCTGCCTCAATGAAGCCATCGACTTCAAAGTCGCGTCCATGTGTGACGTAGCGGGCATGGCGATTGAGTTTGTTCGCCCCTGTGATCCAATGCGATCCGACAGTGATGCGAGGATCGGCATAGAGACGCAATCCGAATCGCTTCGCATCTTGCGGACCGACATAGCCCTTGACCAACTCTTTCCGCTTTGCGAAATCTTCGTCGTCGAAGAGACGCAGTTCCGATACACCAGGAAGGTTCGCTTCGACTCGCTTGAGGTCTACTTCCCTATCTCCTGGAACAAGGACCGAGATCGCTTCGCCATCTGCCATGAGAAGTACGTTCTTCAAGGTGTCGGATGCGCTAAAGCCTCCGCCGTAACGCTCATTCATCACATCGACGAGCGAGTCGATCGTTGGGGTATTCGGTGTATCAAGTTCTTCGATCGCAGGTGGGACATCACCGCTATATGGAGCGACCTTGGTCTTCATCGCCTCCACATTGGCGGCATAGCCACACTTTTCGCAGAGCACATATGTATCTTCACCCGTAGGGCATGGGGCTAAGAACTCTTCGGATCTCGATCCACCCATTGCGCCAGACATCGCTGAGACGATATTGAATCGCAGGCCCAATCGGTTGAAAGTCTTGATGTAAGCATCGCGATGGCGCTCGTAGGACTTCGCAAGTCCTTCATCATCGAGGTCGAAAGAATAGGAATCCTTCATCACGAACTCGCGGCCACGGATGATGCCGCTTCGTGGTCGAGTCTCATCTCGAAACTTGGTCTGGATCTGATAGATCACAAGTGGGAGATCCTTATAAGAGGAGTACTCACCTTTGACCATGAGGGTGAACATCTCCTCATGGGTAGGACCTAGGAGATAGTCACCATCCCTGCGATCCTTGAGTCGAAAGAGGTCGGGGCCATACTCGCTCCAACGATTCGTTGCTTCGTAAGGTTCCTTCGGCAAGAGCGATGGGAAGTGAACCTCTTGGAATCCTGCTCGATCCATCTCCTCGCGAATCACTCGCTCGATGTTGCGAAGCGTGATGTAACCGAGTGGAAGCCAGGAGTAAATACCTGCAGCGACGCGACGAACATACCCGGCACGCACTAAGAGTTTATGGCTTGCAACTTCAGCATCGCTTGGATCATCGCGAAGGGTGCGAAGGAAAAGGGTCGACATCCGTAGCATCACGGGCCTACTTCACCGAGACCGATGGTTCGCCCGAGGCGACTCCTTGAGCCTCCATCTCCTCTGCAAGACGCATTGCTTCTTCAATCAACGTCTCAACGATCTGTGCTTCAGGAACGGTCTTGATCACTTCGCCTTTGACGAAGATCTGACCCTTTCCATTACCGGAGGCGACACCAAGGTCGGCCTCTCTCGCCTCTCCAGGTCCATTGACGACGCAACCCATCACTGCGACGCGAAGTGGGACGGTCATACCTTGCAAACCTGCCTGCACCTTCTCTGCCAATGTGTAGACATCCACTTGTGCCCGACCACAGGAAGGACAGGAGACGATCTCAAGTTTTCGTTGTCTCAAGTTGAGCGATTCCAGGATCGCAATCCCGACCTTGACCTCTTCAACCGGCGGTGCAGAGAGTGAGACTCGAATCGTGTCGCCGATTCCCTCAGATAGGAGGATCCCGAATGCGGTAGCGGACTTGATCGTTCCTTGGAAGAGAGGACCCGCCTCAGTCACGCCGAGATGAAGTGGATATTCGCACTTCTGCGCAAGAAGGCGATAGGCCTTCACCATCGTCACAGGATCATGGTGCTTGACCGAGAGCTTGATATCGGTGAAGCCATGTTCTTCGAAGAGTGAGATCTCCCAGAGTGCAGATTCAACGAGCGCCTCTGGTGTCGCTTTCCCATATTTTGCAAGGAGCCGTGGATCGAGTGAGCCCGCATTGACTCCGATACGGATGGGAATCCCTGCATCGCCGGCAGCCTTTGCGACCTCTTTGACCTTGTCATCGAATTGCTTGATGTTGCCTGGGTTGACGCGAACTGCAGCACATCCAGCATCGATCGCTGCGAAGATGTACTTCGGTTGGAAGTGGATATCTGCGATGACCGGAATCTGAGACTTTCGCGCGATGTCCTTGAGCGCGTCAGCATCATCTTGGCTCGGCACGGCGACGCGAACGATCTGACAACCAGATGCGGTCAACTCTGCGATCTGTTGCAGGGTGGAGTTCACATCTGCGGTGAGAGTGGTGGTCATTGACTGGACTGAGACGGGTGCATCGCCACCGACGAGGACGCTTCCTACCTTGAGTTGCTTCGTCTTCCTACGTGGGGCGAGAGTCGGAAGTGGAGCCTGCGGCATCCCGAGATTCACCATGGCCGTATTCTCTCCGATAAGTCACGCGAGAGAAAATCAACGTGCGGAAAGTCGGAGAATTTGGCTAGAAACCGAGACGAACAGGGTTGACGATATCTGCGATCACGAGCAGGACGGTGAGCGAGAGTAGGAGAACGACCACTACCAAGGTCAGTGGGGTCAATCTCTCCACATCGATCGGCTCTGGCATAGGGCGCTTTCGAATTCTCGCATTGGTCCGCCGTACTCCATCTGCGATCGCAACTGCCATATGTCCGCCATCGAGCGGCAGGATCGGTAAGAGATTGAAGATACCTACGAAGATATTGAGTCCTGCGACCATCACGATGAAGAAGGTGATCTTGTCGGATGTATCGAGCCTCTCGCTTCCCGCTGCTTCACCCGTGGTGCGAGCCACTCCAACGATTCCGACTAATCCTTCAGGATCACGCTCTTGTCCACCGAATGTCTGCTCCACCAGGGCTGGAATGAGAGTGGGAAGCTTGACCAGCGCTTCGAAGCTTCCGGCAGTCACATCTTTGACGAAGTTTGCGCTCTCCACGACTCCATCAATCGGTCCAAGGCGTACCTTGCCGAAGGAGTTGATCACACCGATGACGCCAAAGCTCTGCCCGTCGATCGTTCTCGAGGCCACGGGCATGGTCAATTCAATGGGTTGACCGGCGCGATTGATGGTGAAGATCAATTCCTCATTGGCCGAAGCTCTAATGATGGTGACGATCTCTCCCCATTTCATCTTCTCGTCCACTGGTTCTGGCTCGTCAATCGATCGAACCGAAAGGATCTCATCGCCAGCGAGAAGTCCTGCGGCGAGCGCAGGTGATCTCGGTGCAGAAGGCGCGCACTCACTCTCACCTTGCGCGAGGATGCACGGCACGATTTCTTCGACTGTATTGAGTGCTCGCACCGTTCCTATGCCAGAGAAGAGGATGAAAACGAGAGCGAAACCAAGGACGAAATGTAGGAACGAGCCAGCACCAAGGACGATCAATCGTTGTGGCACTGTCCCACTTAGGAAGCGGCGATCGTGATCCTCAGGAGCAACCTCTTCGCGAGGCGCCATGCCGACGATCTTGCAATAGCCACCGGCAGGGATTGCTTTGATGCCGAACTCGGTCTCACCGCGTCGAAACGACCAAATTCGCGCGCCGAAACCTAAGAAGAACTCAGTCACTTTCATACCAAAGCGTTTTGCGGTGAGGTAGTGCCCTGCCTCATGAATCATCACTGAGGTAAGGAGCGCCACCACGAAGGCGATGACTCCAACCACGCTCCAAAGTTCGATATTCATTGCCGCCATCAACTCCTGATCAATTCGTTTGCGAGCACGCGCGCATCATGCTCGATTGCGGTGACATCATCGATATCTCGTAGTGGAGAGAGCGCCCCACCGCCCTGTTCCATCACCACAGCCTCGACGATCTCTACGATCCGTGTGAAGGCGATTCGGCCCTCGACGAAGGCACCTACCGCCTCCTCATTCGCAGCGTTATACATCGCAGTGACTGAAGTACCGAGCTCGCCACATCGCTTCGCCAATTCCACCGCTGGGAAACGATCATTGTCGATCGGCGAGAATTCCCAGGTCTGCGCAGCGCTCCAGTCGATTGGTCTCATCACATTCGCGTAGCGCTCCTCCGAAGAGATCGCATAGGCGATTGGGCCCTTCATATCAGGAGGACTTGCCTGAGCGATGGTGGAGCCATCGCGGAACTCGACCATCGAATGAACGACAGATTGGGGATGGATCACTGCTTCGATCTGCTTGTAAGGAATCCCGAAGAGATGATGTGCTTCGATTACTTCCAGTCCCTTGTTCACCAGAGTTGCTGAATTGATCGTAACCACAGGACCCATCTTCCAGGTCGGGTGAGCCAACGCTTCGCCGACCGTCACATCACTGAGATCCTTACGATCCCTGAAGGGTCCACCACTTGCAGTGAGCACCAACTTCGAGATCTCACTCCGTTTACCTGATCGCATCGCCTGCGCGAGTGCGGAATGCTCCGAATCAACCGGAAGGATGCGATCCCTGCCATAACTCATCACGAGTTCGCCACCTGCGACGAGTGACTCCTTATTGGCGAGCGCGACCTTGTTTCCACTCGAGAGCGCTGCGAGCGTTGGACCTAATCCGATAGAACCGGTGATCGCATTGAGCACGATATCTGCGGGGATAGCGGCGACCTGCGAAGCGGAGTTCGGACCATCGATCACTTCTGCTGAGGTGAACGACTTCAACCTGGCCTTATCCCCTGTCGTTGCCAGGATTGGGACTTTGAACTTCTCGCCCTGACGCGCAAGGAGTTCAAGATTCCCAGAACCCGCAGCAAGAGCGACCACTCTGAAACTCTCGGGATGTGAGGCGATGATCTCGAGGGCCTGTACGCCGATCGAGCCCGTGGATCCAAGGATCACGATCTCCTTCATGAATTCCCACATCTCCTCTTCATCCTGCGCATTCTCTCACCTGGCGAATAGACACCTCCCACCGCATCGTTCAGACTTACCCCATGACTGCATCAGGACCACATATCCCACAAGAACGCCGCGTCGTCACTGCGATCCCAGGACCGAAATCTCAGGAATTGTTACAACGGCGCAGTAACGCGGTCTCAGCCGCCCTCGGAATGTCCATCCCCGTGATGGTCGAGCGCGCCGGCGGTGGCGTGATCGTCGATGTCGATGGAAACTCAATCATCGACATGGGTGCAGGTATCGCAGTGGTCAATGTCGGCAATAGCGCCGATCGCGTTGTTGCGAATGTGAAGTCTCAGGTCGAAGCTTTCACTCACACCTGTTTCATGGTCGCCCCTTACATGGGATACATCGAGGTCTGTGAAGCACTCAATCGACTCACACCAGGCAACTATCCGAAGAAGTCTGCACTCTTCAACTCTGGCGCGGAGGCAGTGGAGAACGCGGTGAAGATCGCGCGCAATTACACCAAGCGATCCGCTGTTGTCGTTTTCGAACATGGCTATCACGGCCGGACCAATCTCACGATGGCGATGACCGCAAAGAACATGCCCTACAAGGATGGTTTCGGTCCATTCACTCCTGAGGTCTATCGGATGCCGCTCGCCTATCCCTATCGTTGCGATGCTTGCATCAAGCCATGTGAAGAGAAGATTCTCGACTCAGTTCTCGTGAAGATCGAGAAAGAGATCGGTGCGAAGAATGTCGCCTGCATCGTCATCGAACCGATCCTTGGCGAAGGTGGCTTCATCGTTCCTTGTAAGGGATTCCTCCCGGGGCTTGCTGAGTTCTGTAAGAAGAATGGAATCGTCTTCATCGCAGATGAAGTGCAGAC
>JBJTGO010000025.1:0-2590 GCA_046093985.1 Actinomycetota bacterium | reverse complement strand
GGGAAGAGCAGCACCGCCACCTTTACGCGTCACCTTCGGAACAGGGCAACCGAAATTGAGATCGATGTGATCTGCCAGGTCTTCGCGCCCCAACATCTCAATCGCTCTGGCTAGAGAAGCGCCTTCGGTTGCATAGAGCTGAATAGAACGTGGCGATTCACCTTTGCCGGGGACGATCATGCGCATCGTCTCTTCATTGCCTTCGACCAGGGCACGAGCGGTGACCATCTCAGAGACGAAGAGACCTGCACCTTGCTCTCTACAGAGAGTGCGAAAGGCGGAGTTGGTGATCCCAGCCATGGGAGCAAGGACAACGGGAGGATCGATCGTCACTTTCCCATCAGGGAAGCGACCGTTCTCGATCCGTAGCGTGAGCGGTGGGACTAGCACCCGAGAAGTTTCGGCGCTAACCATGATTCGACCTTATCGATGCCGATTCGCTCTTGGCTCATGCTGTCGCGTTCGCGAATGGTGACCGCATGGTCCTCAAGGCTCTCGAAGTCGATCGTCACGCAATAGGGAGTGCCGATCTCATCCTGTCTGCGATAGCGGCGTCCGATCGCGCCAGCATCATCAAACTCGACATTCCAATTCTTTCGAAGTGCTGCAGCGAGATCACGCGCCTTCGGCGAGAGGTCTGCGTTTCGTGAGAGCGGTAGGACTGCAACCTTGACCGGAGCAAGGCGAGGATCAAGTCGCATCACAGCACGCTTTTCCATCTCTCCTTTTGCATTTGGCGCCTCATCTTCACTGAAAGCATCCATCATGAAGGTGAGTGTGCAACGGTCGACACCTGCTGCAGGTTCGATCACGAATGGAGTCCAACGCTCGCTCTTCTCTTGATCGAAGTAAGAGAGATCCTTGCCACTCTTGGCGCTATGTGCCTTCAGATCGAAGTCAGTGCGATTGGCGATTCCCTCTAACTCTCCCCACTCCGTTCCTTGGAACTCGAACTTGTATTCGATATCCACGGTGCGCTTCGAGTAGTGAGAGAGCTTCTCTTTCGGATGTTCGAAGAGTCGGAGCCGATCCTTGTTGATTCCAAGGTCGGTGTACCAAGCGAGACGAGTGTCGATCCAATACTGGTGCCACTCCTCATCGGTACCTGGGGCGACGAAAAATTCCATCTCCATCTGCTCAAACTCACGGGTGCGGAAGATGAAGTTGCCTGGTGTGATCTCATTGCGAAAGGACTTGCCGATCTGGCCGATCCCAAAAGGTGGCTTCTTTCGCGCTGTAGTCATCGCATTCTCGAAGTTGATGAAGATGCCCTGCGCAGTCTCAGGACGCATATATGCGAGTCCGCTCTCATCTTCCACCGGACCTAGATATGTCTTGAGCAACCCGGAGAATTGACGAGGTGGTGTGAACTTTCCCTTGGTGCCACAGTGAGGGCAACCAAGTTCCTCAGCTCCCGTCGGGCGACGCCCATGCTTTGCTTCGAAGGCATCCTCAAGATGATCTGCACGGAATCGTTTGTGACATGCGGTGCACTCAGTTAGCGGATCCGTGAATGTCTCAACATGTCCGGATGCTTCCCAGACTTCACGAGCGAGGATCACGCAGGAATCGATTCCAATCACATCCTCGCGACCTGTGACCATGGAGCGCCACCATTGGCGCTTTACGTTGTTCTTCAGTTCGACTCCGAGTGGACCGTAATCCCACGAGGCGCGCAATCCGCCATAGATCTCAGAGGAGGGGAAGACGAAACCTCTTCGCTTGGAGAGCGAGACGATGGTCTCTAGACGATCGGCCATGTGATTACTCCGTCCGGCTGGCTGTCGGAAGGGCCACGTTGGCCCCACAAATGGAAGACTGAATTTTACTTCTGCAATGCGTGATCACTCGTCAGATTCGAGATAACCACCAGGTTCATCAATGGCGCGAGCAAGGACCGGAACCGCGTTCAACTTCACGTGATAGTTCGAGAGCGCCCTGCGGTAGGAGCCGATATTGCGCCACTCAGTGACCAGAGCGATCAGATTCGGTTCATCCGTGTTTCGTCCGATTCGACCTGAGAGATACCCCTCGCAGGCAGCGAGCGCCTGGTGAGCCCGTTCTAGGTCAGCGAGGAATGAACTCTGCCCCTCGGGGACTTCGAATCTGGCGATCGCGAACACGCCGAAAGCCTAGGGGTCAGATAATAATGACAATGATTCTCATTTAGTGCTAGCCTGCTCCGATGAATCTGGCACTCGGACTCGCCGCACTCACCGCAATCGCTACCGCACTCGGCGGTCTACTTGCCCTCAAGTCGAAAGATCGCCTCCATCTCGTACTTGGACTCTCCGCAGGTCTCTTGCTCGGTCTCGTTGCCTTCGAGCTTCTCCCGGAGGCCTTCTCGCACGATGCCGGCGAGTTCCTCCATGTTCCCGTCACTGCAATCGCTCTTATCGGTGGCTTTATGGCGCTGCATCTCTTCGAGAAATTCTCTGGCGGTCATGAGCCTGCCGAATCTGAATACGGCAACGAGCATCGCCATGCCGGCAATGTCGCAGGCACATTGGGAGCGCTTGCAATGGCAGGACATGTGCTTATCGACGGCATTGCGCTCGGCGTCGCCTTCCAGGTCTCCAACGAGTTAGGG
>JBJTGO010000024.1:0-17103 GCA_046093985.1 Actinomycetota bacterium | reverse complement strand
GAACTCATCTCTTCTTGATCGATTGAGATTGACACCTGTGCGGATCGAAGCGATCGCAGCGGGCGCACGGAAAGTCGCAGCACTTCCTGATGCCCTTGGTCGCACTCTCATTGAAAGGCGAGGTGAGAATGGGCTTGAGCTTCGTCAGGTGACAGTTCCTTTTGGCGTTGTAGGGATGGTCTATGAGGCGCGCCCCAATGTCACCGTCGATGCAGCGGTGATCCTCCTTGCCTCGGGTAATGCCGCACTCTTGCGCGGATCCTCTTCGGCTCGAGAGTCGAATGAAGTCCTCGCCACTCTTATGCGCGAGGCGATCCGTGAATCAGGGTTCGATCCGAATCTCGTCACTCTCGTTCCGAGCGATGATCGAGAGAGCGTTCGTGCACTCCTTCATGCTCGAGGAGATGTCGATCTCGTCATTCCACGCGGGAGCGCCGAATTGATTCGCACCGTTGTCGACGAAGCGAAGGTCCCTACTATCGAAACTGGTGCCGGTATCTGTCATATCTACTTCGACAAGAGTGCCGATGAGAATAAGGCGATCCCGATTCTCGTCAATGCGAAGGTACAGAGACCAAGCGTCTGCAATGCGGCAGAGACCTTGCTCGTCCATCGTGCGCGACGGGAGGACCTCCTGCCGAAAGCGCTCGATGCACTGCGAGATGCACAAGTTGTGATCCATGCAGATGCTGAAGTCGCAAAGATCGCAGCGGCGAGAGGGATCGATGTGGCGTTAGCGAGTGATGAGAGTTGGTCGACCGAGTACGGCACCCTGGATATCAATGTGGCACTCGTCGATGATCTTGAATCGGCAATCGCTCATATCGATCGTTATGGCACACACCACACCGAAGCGATCATCACTGAAGATGAAGGTGAGGCTCGACGTTTCGTCGCACTCTCTGATTCGGCGGCGATCATGATCAATGCATCGACGCGATTTACCGATGGCGAGGAGATGGGATTCGGTGCTGAGATCGGAATCTCGAATCAAAAGCTCCACGCCAGGGGTCCGATGGGAATCGAAGCGATGACGACAACCACCTGGATTGTCCACGGATCGGGACAGATCAGGTCCTGACTTTCGCCTTCCATCCGCGCGCTCGGTAGGCTTGCCAACATGTCAGAGACCCCAGCGATCTCTCGAAGTGATGTCGCAAATCTTGCGAAACTTGCTCGTATCGAGATGACCGATAGCGAACTCGATCACCTCTCTTCAGAACTCGCAGTGATTCTTAGCGCTGTCGCGCGCGTGAGTGAAGTTGCAAAGGGCGAAATCGCACCAACATCTCATCCGCTTCCACTCGTCAATGTCTTCCGAGAAGATGAAGTGGCGCCAAGCCTGAGCCAAGAGGATGCGCTCTCGGGCGCCCCGGCAAAAGAAGAGGGACGCTTCAAAGTCCCTCAGATCCTTGGAGAAGAAGCATGATCCGAAGTAGCGCGGCTGAGATGTCTAAGGCGCTGGTAGCAAAAGATGTGAGTGCTGAGGAGTTGACGAAGGCGCACTTTGAACGGATCTCTGCCGTGGATTCGAAGGTGAAGGCATTCCTCCACCTCGATAGCGAAGGTGCAATCAAAGCGGCTCAGGATGTCGATCAACGACGGTCCCGCGGTGAGAGCCTGCCACCACTTGCAGGCGTTCCACTCGCTCTCAAAGATGTGATGACACAGAAGGGGATCCCAACCACCTGCGGTTCGAAGATCCTTGAAGGATGGCGACCGCCCTATGACTCAACGGTGGTTACGAATCTCAAACGCAATGGCGTGATCATCTTGGGCAAGACCAATATGGATGAGTTTGCGATGGGCTCATCGACTGAGAACTCAGCGTTCCATCCCACTCACAATCCTTGGGATCTCACTCGTATCCCTGGAGGATCTGGTGGTGGTTCCTCTGCTGCGATCTCGGCATTCGAGGCACCGCTTGCAATCGGTACCGATACCGGTGGGTCGATCAGACAACCAGCAGCAGTCACCGGAACAGTGGGAGTCAAACCCACCTATGGCGGTGTATCGCGCTATGGACTCGTCGCATTCTCCTCCTCACTTGATCAAGCAGGACCATGTGCCCGCACGGTCCTGGATGCAGCGCTCCCTCATGAAGCGATCGCTGGACACGATCCAAAGGATTCGACCTCGATCAATGCGCCTGTTCCCAAAGTTGTCGAGGCCGCACAGCGTGCCGATGTGAAGGGGCTCAAGATCGGCGTGATCAAAGAGTTACAGGGAGAGGGATACCAGAAAGGAGTCTTGGAGAGATTCCAAGAGTCGCTTGAGATCTTGAGTTCCCTCGGAGCTGAGATCGTCGAAGTCTCCTGTCCTTCCTTCGATTATGCGCTCGCTGCCTATTATCTGATCGCACCGAGTGAGTGCTCCTCCAACCTCGCTCGCTTTGATGCGATGCGTTACGGGATCCGTCTTGGTGAGGGAAGTGCGGAAGAAGTGATGAACCAGACCCGCGAAGCCGGATTCGGCAAGGAGGTCAAGCGCCGCATCATCCTCGGCACCTATGCGCTCTCGAGTGGTTATTACGACGCTTATTACGGAAGCGCACAGAAAGTCCGCACCCTGATCAAGGATGATTTCGCCAAGTCGTTTGAGAAAGCAGAGATCCTGGTTTCGCCAACTGCGCCGACAACAGCATTCAAGATCGGTGAGAAGAGCAATGATCCACTTGCGATGTATCTCAATGACATCGCAACCATCCCGGTCAATCTCGCTGGAATCTGTGCGATGTCTCTTCCCTCAGGTCTTGCAACCGAGGATTCCCTCCCGGCAGGTTTCCAGATCATGGCGCCTGCGATGGCAGATGATCGCCTCTACAACGCAGGTGCTGCTCTCGAGAGAGAGCTCGTTGCGAAGTGGGGCAAGCCCCTTCTCGAGATGGCACCGGAGTTGCTCTAATGGCGATCTCATACGATCAAGTCGTCGCTCAGTACGACCCCGTCCTAGGGCTTGAGGTCCATGTCGAACTCGGAACTCTCTCGAAGATGTTCTGTGGTTGCGCCACCACCTTCGGCGCAGAACCGAATACCCAAGTCTGCCCGGTCTGTCTTGGACTGCCTGGCTCGCTTCCAGTCGTCAATGGCAAAGCGATCGAGTACACGATCGCGATCGGTCTTGCCCTCAATTGCTCCATCGCACCTTTCAGTCGCTTCGCGCGAAAGAACTACTTCAATCCCGACATGCCGAAGAACTTCCAGACTTCGCAATACGACGAGCCGATCTGCATCAATGGCTATCTCGATCTTGAAGTCGAGACTGATGATGGGATCAAAGAGTTTCGAGTTGAGATCGAACGAGTACATATGGAAGAGGACACTGGCAAATCCCTCCATGTCGGTGGTGCAACTGGCCGTATCCATGGCGCTGATTACTCACTTCTCGACTACAACCGCGCCGGAATCCCACTCGTTGAGATTGTCACCAAGACGATTGAAGGAACCGGTAAATACGCCCCACTTGTTGCAAAGGCGTATGTCAAGGAACTCCGTGACATTTTGCGTGGCCTTGGTGTGAGTGATGTGAAGATGGAACAGGGATCGCTCCGTTGTGACGCCAATGTCTCGCTCCGTCCGATTGGGGAGAAGAAGTTGGGGACGCGAAGTGAAACGAAGAACGTCAACTCACTTCGCTCCGTCGAACGTGCAGTTCGTGCCGAGATGATCCGTCATGCGGGCATCCTCGGTAAGGGCGAGCGAGTCAAGCAAGAGACGAGGCACTTCCATGAGAACACAGGAGAGACGACGCCAGGTAGAAGTAAGGAGCAGGCTGAGGATTACCGATACTTCCCAGAACCTGATCTCGTTCCGGTAGCGCCTTCGAAGGAGTGGATCGAAGAGATCAGATCCCATCTTCCTGAGCGACCTTCCGAGAGACGCAAGCGTCTACAAGATGCCTGGTCGGTTCCGGATAAAGAGATGGCAGCGATGGTCAATGCTGATGTCTTAGATCTCGTCGAAGAGAGCGTGGTTCTTGGCGCCGATCCAACGAAGGCTCGTGGTTGGTGGCTCGGTGAGATCGCACGTCTTGCCAATGAGCGTGAACTTCCTGCCTCTGAACTTCCGATCTCACCGAAGGATGTCGCGACGATCGTGGCATTGGTAGGTGCGGGAGAGCTGACCGACAAACTCGCTCGCCAAGTCGTAGAAGGCGTGATCAATGGCGAAGGTTCGCCGCAGGATGTGATCGCAACCCGCGGATTCAAAGTGGTCTCTGATGATGGAGCGCTTCTTGCTGCCATCGAGAAGGCGATCGCAGCGCAACCTGATGTCGCGGAGAAGGTTCGAAATGGTCATCTCCCTGCAGCAGGTGCACTTATCGGTGCAGTGATGAAGGAGACCAAGGGTCAAGCGGATGCCGCGAAGGTGCGTTCGTTACTCTTGAAGACCTTGGGACAGTCAGAGTAAGAGCGGAGTGAGTTCATGACGACTAATCCGATGAAGCCTCGCTCCTATCAGGTAACCGACGGACTAGAGCGAGCACCCGCACGCGGAATGCTTCGCGCCGTCGGTATGAAAGATGAAGATTTCTCAAAACCGCAGATTGGTATCGCTTCTTCGTGGAATGAGATCACACCGTGCAATCTTTCCCTAGATCGTCTTGCCAAGGCGTCGAAGGAAGGCGTTCGAGCAGCCGGTGGATTTCCGATGATGTTCGGCACCATCTCGATGTCCGACGGAATCTCGATGGGACATGAGGGGATGCACTTCTCACTCGTTTCCCGTGAGGTGATCGCTGACTCGGTCGAAACGGTGATGGAGGCAGAGCGCCTCGATGGAATGGTGACTTTCGCAGGCTGCGATAAGTCGCTACCTGGCATGATGATGGCGGCAGCGCGCCTTGATGTCGCAAGCGTCTTCGTCTATGCCGGCTCGATCATGCCTGGGAATGTCGATGGCCGAGATGTGACGATCATCGATGCATTTGAAGCAGTTGGCGCTTGTGCGCGAGGATTGATCAGCCAAGAAGAGGTAGAGAAGATCGAACGCGCTATCTGCCCTGGCGAAGGCGCATGTGGCGGTATGTACACCGCAAACACGATGGCAACGGTGGGCGAGGCGATCGGTCTCTCGCTTCCAGGTTCGGCTTCACCTCCTGCTATCGATCGACGCCGTGACACCTATGCGATCAAGGCGGGCGAAGCGGTCGTCGAATTGATCCGACAAGGGATCACTGCGCGCGACATCATGACGAAGAAGGCTTTCGAGAATGCGATCACTGCAGTGATGGCCCTCGGAGGTTCGACCAACTCCGTCCTCCATCTCCTTGCCATGGCACATGAAGCGAAAGTCGATCTCACTCTCGATGACTTCCAGCGGATCAGTGCGAAGACACCGCTCCTTGGAGATCTCAAGCCATTCGGTCGATTTGTCATGACAGATCTCGACAAAGTCGGTGGCATTCCAGTCGTCCTCAAAGCTCTCCTTGATGCCGGTCTTCTCCATGGTGATTGCCTTACCGTCACCGGCAAGACCATGGCTGAGAATCTCGCTCACATCGCGCCACCAGATCCAGATGGCGAGATCTTGCGCGCAGCGAAGAGTCCGATGTCGAAAGGTGGCGGCATCACGATCCTCGGCGGATCTTTGGCACCTGATGGCGCAGTCGTTAAGAATGCAGGCATCGATGTCGAGAAGTTCGAAGGTCCGGCCCGCGTCTTCGATCGCGAGCAATCTGCGATGGAAGCGCTTGAGAATGGAACGATCCAAGCTGGCGATGTCGTCGTGATTCGTTATGAGGGACCTAAGGGCGGTCCTGGAATGCGTGAGATGTTGATGATCACCGGTGCGATCAAAGGTGCAGGTCTCGGTAAGTCAGTCCTTCTTCTCACCGATGGTCGCTTCTCGGGTGGATCGACAGGTCTTTGTGTCGGACACATCGCACCAGAGGCTGCTGATGGTGGACCTATCGCATTGATCAAGGATGGTGACCTGGTTCGGATCGATATCCCATCTCGAACCCTCGAGCTTCTTGTCGATGGATCCGAATTGGCTAAGCGCCGCGAGAACTTCTCGCCACTGCCACCCCGCTATACCCGTGGCGTGCTTCACAAATATGTGAAGCTCGTAGGGTCGGCATCACGCGGAGCGGTCTGCGACTAGTTCAAATCCTGAGACGCCCATCTCAAGGGTTGACTACTCCTTTTCCACCAGCGAGACTTAGCCCATGCAAACCCGCGTGATCGACTCTTCTGTCTCACCATCGGTGCTCATTTCCGTGGTGATTTCAGTGGTGATCGCGGGGTGCGCGATCTGACTTCAAGAGTCGGAAACGCGCAACCCTCAGTGGAAACTGAGGGTTTTTTCGGTGATGGGGCAAGTGAGATGAGTGAGAGAGGAGTGGCAAGGTGAGCGAGCAAGTCACGGGAGCGAAGTCCCTTGTGATGTCTCTCGAGCGCGCCGGCGTCGATGTCATGTTCGGCATCCCTGGTGGCGCGATCCTTCCTGCTTACGATCCGATCTTCGACTCATCCATTCGCCACATCCTGGTCCGCCATGAACAAGGAGCAGGCCACGCAGCGACTGGATATGCGCAAGCAACAGGTCGGGTCGGTGTCTGTATCGCAACCTCAGGACCTGGTGCGACCAATCTCGTCACACCTCTCGCCGATGCCCATATGGATTCGGTTCCCATCGTCGCGATCACCGGACAGGTTCCTTCCGCAGCAATCGGAACTGATGCATTCCAGGAGGCTGATATCCGCGGCGTCACCATGCCAGTGACGAAACACAATTACTTGATCACCGATCCGGCCGAGATCCCACAAGCGATCGCCGAAGCCTTCTATATCGCTGGTACCGGTCGTCCTGGTCCAGTTCTTGTCGACATCGCCAAGGATGCACTTCAGAAGATGACCACCTTCACCTGGCCAAAGCAACGCGCGCTCGCCGGCTATCGATTACAACTCGATGCCGAGAGTGAAGCAATCAGGGATGCGGCACGACTCATCGCAGAGTCAAAGAAACCTGTCCTCTATGTCGGCGGTGGCATCATCAAGTCGAATGCGACGAAGGAACTCTTCGCGCTCGCGGAGTTGACCGGTGCACCGGTTGTGACCACTTTGATGGCGCGGGGCGCATTCCCTGATTCACATCCACTCCACCTTGGAATGCCTGGCATGCATGGCACTGTCGCTGCGGTGACCGCGCTACAGAAGGCTGATCTCCTCATCACTTTGGGTGCTCGCTTCGATGATCGAGTCACCGGAAAACTCTCCACTTTCGCGGTCAATGCGAAGGTAATCCATGCAGATATCGACCCCGCCGAGATCGGCAAGAATCGCTTCGCAGATGTCGCTCTCATTGGAGATCTCAAGCGAAACATCAATGCGCTCATCCCTGCACTCGAGAATGAGTTCACCAAGAGCAAGCCTGATCTCTCTACCTGGTGGAAGCAGATGGGTGGACTTCGTCAGACATATCCCGTCGGTTACGACCATCCCGCAGAGGGTCTCTCGCCGCAATATGTGATCGAACGAATCGGTGCGATCTCAGGACCTGATTCGATCTATTGCGCAGGGGTCGGACAACATCAGATGTGGGCCTCGCAATTTATCAAGTACGAGAACCCGCGAACATGGCTCAACTCGGGTGGACTCGGCACGATGGGTTACGCCGTTCCGGCAGCAATGGGTGCGAAGGTCGGCGCGCCAGATACCACTGTTTGGGCGATCGATGGCGATGGTTGCTTCCAGATGACCAATCAAGAACTCGTCACCTGTGCGATCAACAAGATTCCGATCAAGGTCGCAATCATCAATAACGAGAGCCTTGGCATGGTCCGTCAATGGCAGACACTCTTCTACTCCTCGCGCTATTCCAATACCGACCTCCACTCCAAGCGCATCCCTGACTTCGTCAAACTTGCAGATGCGATGGGTTGTGTTGGATTGCGTTGCGAGAATAAGGAAGATGTCGACGCCACGATCAAAGAAGCGATGTCAATCAACGATGCACCTGTCGTGATCGATTTCAGCGTTCACCGTGATGCAATGGTCTGGCCGATGGTCGCAGCCGGTACTTCCAACGATGAGATCATGATCGCGCGCGAGATGGCGCCCGACTGGGGATCGCAGGAGTTATAGATGGCGATCCATACTCTCTCCGTTCTCGTCGAGAATAGCCCTGGCGTTCTCGCACGTGTCGCTGCCCTCTTCTCTCGCCGTGGTTACAACATCGATTCTCTCGCAGTGGGTCCTACCGAGGATCCGAAGATCTCCCGTATGACGATCGTCTTGAATCTTGAAGGCCATGCCCTCGATCAAGTCAGCGCACAACTATTCAAACTCATCAATGTGATCGGGATCCAAGAGATGCGCACCAATGAGAGTTACGAGCGCGAACTTCTCCTGGTCAAATTGGCGAAGAAGGATGCCAACCTCTCGACAATCGTTGCGAAGTACGGCGCCACGATCGTCGATGACGGCGAGACCCCGATCGTCCAAGCGGTAGCGGAGAGCGAAGATCTTGAAGCGCTCCTCAAGGACCTATCACCGTACAAAGTGATCGAACTCGTCCAGTCGGGAGTGATCGCTCTTGAGAAGGGGAAGATGACCTTGAGCGATCGAGTCAGGTTGGAGACGGGCCTGAGTAACCCAGAGGATCCGAACAGCGCAGATGCGTTGGTCGCTGATTATCAGAACTAGAAAAAGCTAGAACAACGAGAAAAAGGAGCAAGGAACGTGGCAACTATCTATCACGATGAGGATGCAGACCTTTCGATCATTCAGAGTAAGAAGGTCGCAGTCATCGGCTACGGCTCGCAAGGTCATGCCCATGCTCTCAATCTCCGCGACTCCGGCGTCAATGTCCGAGTAGGTCTTGCTGATGGTTCGAAGTCGCGCGCAAAGGCTGAGGAGGAAGGACTTCGAGTCCTCTCCGTCGCTGATGCAGTGAAGGAAGCGGATGTCGTGATGCTCCTTGCTCCTGATCACAAGCAACGCCACATCTACAACGAGTCGATCCGACCGAATCTCAAGCCAGGATCTGCGCTCTTCTTTGGGCACGGATTCAATATCCGATTCGGATATATCAAGCCAGAAGCGAATATCGATGTCTGCATGGTCGCTCCGAAGGGACCGGGACACCTCGTTCGCCGCGAGTATGTAGCAGGCCGTGGCGTTCCAGATCTCGTCGCCGTTGAACAAGATGCAACTGGGAATGCGTGGCCACTCACACTCTCCTACGCAAAGGCGATGGGAGGACTTCGCGCTGGCGCGATTCTCACCACCTTCACCGAGGAGACTGAGACCGATCTCTTCGGCGAACAATCAGTTCTCTGTGGTGGCGCGTCACAACTTGTCATGTATGGCTATGAGACTCTGATCGAAGCTGGATATCAGCCAGAGGTCGCCTATTTCGAGTGCCTTCACGAACTCAAACTCATCGTCGATCTGATGTATGAAGGCGGAATCGCAAAACAGCGTTGGTCAGTCTCTGACACCGCTGAATATGGTGACTATGTCTCAGGTCCTCGCGTTATCGATCCACATGTCAAAGAGAATATGAAGGCGGTCCTTGCCGATATCCAGAACGGATCCTTCGCTGAACGCTTCATCAAGGATCAAGATGGTGGTGCGACAGAGTTCAAGGCGCTCCGTGCCAAGGGTGAAGCACATCCGATCGAGGCAGTCGGCCGTGAACTTCGAAAGATGATGGCTTGGGTCAAGTCCGGAGGCAAAGAGGATTACAAGGAAGGTTCTGCAGCGCGTGAGTAAACCTGTCGTATTGATCGCAGAGGAGTTGAGTCCGGCGACGCTCTCGGCTCTCGGACCTGATTTCGAGATCCGCAATTGTGATGGCGCCAATCGCGCAGAACTTCTTCCTGCCCTCGCACAAGGCGTTGATGCAGTGCTGATTCGCTCGGCTACGAAGATGGATGGCGAGGCGATCGCTGCTGCGAAGGGACTCAAAGTCATTGCGCGCGCTGGCGTTGGTCTCGACAATGTCGATATCCCGGCGGCTACCACCGCTGGCGTGATGGTGGTCAACGCACCGACATCAAATATCGTCTCAGCCGCAGAACTTGCGATCGGCTTGATCCTTGCCTCGGCTCGTTTCATCTCCCCGGCTCATGCAGCGCTCAAGAATGGCAAGTGGGCGCGCTCTAAGTACACCGGGGCTGAGCTCTATGAGAAGAAACTCGGCGTTGTTGGTTTCGGTCGTATCGGTCAGTTAGTCGCACAACGTATGTCCGCCTTCGGTATGGAGATCCTTGCTTACGATCCCTATCTCCAACCTGCAAGGGCCGCGCAACTCAATGCGAAGTTAGTCTCCCTTGATCAACTCCTCGCTGAGAGTGATTTCATCACCATCCACCTTCCAAAGACTAAGGAGACAGCGAATCTCATCAACGATGAGGCGCTCCGTAAGGTCAAACCAACCGTTCGCATCATCAATGCAGCCCGCGGCGGAGTCCTTGATGAAAAGGCTCTCTATGACGCGCTCAAAGATGGTCGGGTAGCAGGAGCAGGACTCGATGTCTTCGCAACCGAGCCATGCACCGATTCACCACTCTTCGAACTCGATAACGTCGTAGCAACCCCTCACCTTGGCGCATCCACCGATGAGGCGCAGGAACGCGCTGGAATCGCAGTCGCGGTCTCGGTTCGAAAGGCGCTCTCCGGAGAACTCGTACCCGACGCAGTCAATGTCAAAGGCGGCGCAATCGATGAGGAGATCCGTCCATCACTTCCACTCGTGGAGAAGTTGGCGCAGGTTGCAACCGCGCTCGCTGATGAACTCCCTGTCTCACTCGATGTGAGGGTCCTCGGTGATATCTCGGTCCACGATTGCTCCGTCCTCGCAACATCCGCTCTCAAGGGAGCGCTCATCGCAACGGGCGCAGAGGATGTCACCTACGTCAATGCACCGGGTCTTGCTGCAGAACGCGGCCTTACCTCTGCAGTTACGACCGATCGCGAGAGCCCTGAGTACCGTTCGATGATCTCACTCCACGCAGCCTTCAGTGATGGACAGTCGATTACCGTCAATGGAACTCTGATGGGAATCAAGATGACGGAGAAGATCATCCAGATTGATAACTTCGATCTGGATCTTGCACCCACCGATCACCTTCTCTTCCTCAAATATGTCGATCGCCCTGGCGTCGTTGGAACCGTTGGAAACACGCTCGGAAAGTCAGGAATCAATATCGCCGGCATGCAGGTCGCTCGTGACAAACAGGGCGGCGAAGCGCTGATGGCAATCACTGTTGATTCTTCGATCGATGCTGAGATGGTCGAACTGGTCAAGAAAGAGACTGGTTCTCACTTGGCTCGTACCGCGACCTTGGTGAATTAGGGGTAGATGAATTGAGTAAGAACTTCAATCTTGCAGTCATCGCAGGAGATGGCATCGGCCCCGAGGTCGTGGCAGAGGGACTTCGCGTCCTTGATACTGCCGGGGCGAAGTACGGTGCCTCCTTCGCGAGAAAAGAGTATGACCTCGGAGCAAGTTACTGGCATAGAACAGGGGAGACCCTTCCCGATTCTGTCCTCACAGAACTCGCTACGGCAGATGTCATCCTCTTAGGCGCCGTCGGAGACCCTTCTGTTCCAAGTGGAGTCTTAGAGCGTGGACTTCTCTTGAAACTTCGCTTCGCATTCGATCACTTCATCAATCTTCGCCCAGCACGCCTCTTCCCAGGGGTGAAGTCACCGCTTGCGGGAGTTGAGAAGATCGATTTTGTTGTGGTCCGCGAGGGAACTGAGGGGCCGTATGTCGGCGCCGGCGGCGTCCTTGCTGAAGGAACCGAGAATGAGATCGCAACGGAAGAGAGTCTCAACACTCGTCGTGGCGCAGAGCGCGTCATTCGCAACGCCTTCGAACGCGCACAACTTCGAGAGCGAAAGAAAGTCACTCTCGTCCATAAGAACAATGTCTTGACTCGCGCTGGATCGCTCTGGACCCGCACCTTCAATGAGGTAGCGAAGGAATTTCCCAATATCTCGACCGAGTATCTCCATGTCGATGCTGCCTCAATGTTCTTCGTCACCAACCCAGATCGCTTCGATGTCGTCGTCACTGACAATCTTTTCGGAGACATCCTTACCGACATCGCAGCGGCGATCTGTGGCGGTATAGGACTTGCTGCATCAGGCAATATCAATCCAACTGGCAATTTCCCCTCGATGTTCGAACCCGTTCACGGCTCCGCACCTGACATCGCAGGAAAGGGAATTGCAGATCCCACAGCAACGATCCTCTCGGTTGCGATGCTCCTTGATCACTTAGGCCTCGACGAAGCAGCGCGCGATGTTGAGAAGGCTGTTGCGACAGACCTTTCTACCCGCGGGGATAAGAAGCGCTCCACCCGCGAGGTTGGCGACGCGATCCTCAAGGCGTTAGGAAACTAGGTAACGATGAGACTCATCCGACATCTCTCCGCCAACCCGACAGCAGAGAGCGTTCGCGAAGAGCGCGTCGCGAATCCAGGTTTTGGTAAGTACTTCACCGATCACATGGTCCTTGCGACATGGAAAGCAGATTCTGGTTGGGGCGATGGTGATTTGAAGGCATATGGACCGCTCGTCCTTGACCCCGCATCGCTTGTCTTCCACTACGCACAAGAGATCTTCGAAGGGATGAAGGCTTATCGTTGGAAAGATGGTTCAGTCGCGCTGTTTCGCCCCTATGAGAATGCGAAGCGTTTCAATCGTGGCGCGAAGCGCATGGCACTCCCTGAGATCCCAGAGGACTTCTTCGTCGACTCAGTGAAAGAACTTGTCTCCATCGACAAGGGTTGGGTGCCAGGAAATCCAGGAGAAGCTCTCTACATCCGCCCTTTCATGTTCGCCTCTGAAGTAGCAATCGGTGTTCGCCCTACCAATGAAGCGACCTTCTCAGTGATCGCAACTCCCGTCGGTGCATATTTTGATCCAAAGAAGCCAGTAACGGTCTGGATCTCAACGGATTACATCCGCGCCGCTCCCGGTGGAACCGGCGAGGTCAAGTGTGGTGGCAATTACGCAGCCTCTCTCATGGCACAAAAAGCAGCGGCCGAGCAGGGTTGCGAACAAGTGGTCTGGCTCGATGCGATTGAGAAGAAGTGGATCGAAGAGATGGGTGGGATGAACCTCTGTTTCGTAAAGGGTTCAGGGAAAGATGCAACCATCTTCACTCCGAAACTCACCGGAACTCTTCTTCCTGGCATTACACGTGATTCCATTCTTACCGTCGCTCGCGATCTCGGTTACAAAGTCGAAGAGGGGATGATCTCGGTCGACGAGTGGCGCGAAGGCGTAAAGAACGGTGAGATCACCGAAGTCTTCGCCTGTGGAACTGCAGCAGTGATCTCTATCGTCGGTGGCGCGAAGAGCGCTCAAGGGAATTGGACCAATGGTGACGGTAAGAGCGCACCGATTGCGATGCAGATCCGCGAGCACCTCCTGGGCATCCAACATGGCCAGATCCCAGATAAGCACGGTTGGATCGTGAAGGTCGACTGATGGCAATCACCGATGCCTTTCATATCTATGACACCACGCTCCGAGATGGCGCACAACAGGAAGGTTTGAATCTCTCGGTCCACGACAAACTCACCATCGCTCGTCATCTTGATGACCTCGGCGTGGGATTCATCGAAGGCGGTTGGCCTGGCGCGAATCCACGGGATACCGAGTTCTTCCAACGCGCAGCGAAAGAGATTGCTTTCAAGAATGCAACCTTGGTCGCATTCGGCGCTACCCGTCGCGCTGGCGTGAAAGCCGCTGATGACGCGCTCCTTCGCGCGCTCCAAGATTCAGGCGCCCCCGTCGTCACACTCGTTGCGAAAGCACATGATCGCCACGTCGATCTCGCTCTCAAGACCAGCCTCGATGAGAACCTTGCGATGATCCAAGACTCAATCCGATTCCTCAAGGCAGGCGGACAGCGCGTCTTCCTCGATGCCGAGCACTTCTTTGATGGGTATCGCGATAACCGCGCTTATGCCCTCGAAGTCGTCAAAGCCGCTGCCGAAGCTGGTGCTGATGTGATCGCTCTCTGTGACACCAACGGCGGCATGCTCCCTGATGAGATTGCCGATATCACCCATGACATCCTCACTGGTTCTGGTGCGCGACTTGGTATCCATTGCCATAACGACACTGGTTGTGCTGTCGCGAACTCCCTTGCAGCCGTCGCTGCCGGTGCTACACATGTTCAAGGAACCCTTAACGGATATGGCGAGCGAACGGGCAACGCTGATCTCGTCTCCATCGTCGCCAATCTTCAGTTGAAGAAGAAGCAACAAGTACTTCCAGACGGAAAACTCGAAGAGGCATTTCGCATCTCGCATGCCGTGGCTGAGGTCACCAATGTCGCACCGAGCGCGCGTCAGCCCTATGTCGGTATCTCTGCCTTCGCACATAAAGCAGGTCTTCATGCCAGTGCGATCAAGGTCGATCCCAATCTCTATCAACATGAGGATCCAGCCTCCGTGGGCAATGACATGCGCATGCTCGTCTCTGACATGGCCGGGAGAGCCTCGATTGAACTCAAGTCACAAGAGCTCGGCATCGATGTCGGAACAAATAAGGAAGCTGTCTCTCGGGTCGTCGATCGGGTCAAGGAGATGGAACTTCGCGGCTATACCTTCGAAGCGGCGGATGCTTCTTTTGAACTTCTCCTTCGCGAAGAACTCGATGGCAAACCCACCACCTACTTCACCATCAAACATTGGGAGACGGTCGTTGAGAAGGACGAACATGATCTCGTCACATCGCGAGCGAGCATCACGATCGAAGCCCGCGGTCGCACCCTGGAAGCGACCGGAAATGGAAACGGTCCAGTCAACGCCCTTGATAATGCTTTGCGCGTAGGTCTCGAGCAGATCTATCCGGAACTCAAGCGCTTAGAACTCACCGATTACAAGGTTCGTATCCTTGAAGGAAATGCAGGTACCGATGCAGTGACACGCGTTCTCATCGAGACCAGCGACGGTGTCCGTGAGTGGAGCACGGTAGGTGTCCACGAGAATGTGATCGTCGCTTCCGCCTATGCGCTCGAAGATGCGATCACATATGGTCTTCTCGGAATGGGAACTCGCCCCGAGTAGCCTTCTGCCATGTCAGAGGAATTGCTCAAGGGTTATCGCGAACACCTGATCCTCGAACGAAACCTCTCCGAGAACTCGATTCGCGCCTATCTTGCCGACTTAGATTCTCTCCTTCTTCATATCAATGCTCTCGGTATCACCGAATTCAAAGAGTTGACTCTCGATCACCTCCGCTCTTGGCTTGCCAACCAACAGAGTAAGGGCGCAGCGAGATCGACGATCATCCGACGCGTCGCCTCGATCAAGGCCTTCACCTATTGGGCAGCCCATAACGATTGGCTTGATACCGACATTGGTCTTCAACTTCGTGCGCCCAAGCCAGAGCGAACTCTGCCCAAGACGATCAAGGCCAAGGATCTCGAGGTCGCCTTCACTTCGTTAGAGAGCGTCTTCTCTGACACAGGAGATCCACTTCGCCTTCGAGATCTTGCGATGGTCGAACTCCTCTACTCATCTGGGCTTCGAGTCTCTGAACTCACTGGGCTCGATCTCGGTGATGTCGATTTCGAGCGAAACACCATTCGAGTCACCGGCAAGGGAAATCGAGAGAGAGGTGCACCCTTTGGAATTCCTGCGCAGAAGGCTCTCGAATCTTGGATCGCGCAACGGGCGACGTTGATCAATGGTTCGCAGCGTGCGCTCTTCATTGGAAAACGGGGAAAACGAATCGATCCCAGGGCCGTTCGTGAAGTCGTTTACAAAGCCACTGAGGCGATTGATCCAACACGTCGCCTCGGCCCTCATGCGCTCCGACATAGCGCAGCTACTCATCTCATCGAAGGGGGAGCAGACCTACGCACCGTGCAGGAACTCTTGGGTCACTCATCTCTTGCTACGACTCAGATCTATACCCATGTCTCTGAAGAGCGACTCAAAGAGGTCTACGAACAGGCTCATCCAAGGGCATGAAGCGAACGATCGAAGAGGCTCTCACCGAAGCAAGAGATCGCATCCTCCGCGATGACTTCGTACGAGCGATCCTTACCGGAAGGCGAAAAGGGAAGTCTCCCGAGTTCCAGCGGATAGATCTTCGACCGGTTGAGATCAAGGGTGAGGTGGTGATCCAAAGTGTTGCCCATGACGGGAAGAAAGACTTCACAAAGAACATCGATCTCAAGTCCGCTCAAGTGCGTGAGACTTTGGACTCTGGCTTTGCCAACATCATCATCGACTCCACGAGCGAGAGCTATCAGGTCCAAATCACCAAGAAGGAAGAGGCCATCGTGGGCCTTAGCAAGGTTCGACTTGAGAGAGTCCTTTGTCATGATCGCGAGAAGGAGCGAGTCCTTCCTGAGAGCCATCCGATCTTTCGAACTTTTGGAATCTCCGACTCCGCGGGACGAATCAAGCCAACGTCTCGGGACAAGTACATTCAGATTGATCAACTTCTTCGCATCTTGGAGCCGACGCTCACTGCTTTTGAGGGTGGGGCAGGGCTGCGACTTGTCGATCTTGCATCGGGGAGCGCTGCGCTCACACTCTCGGTTCACGCGTTTCTCTCTGAGAAGTTTGAAGTGGAGACCATGGGGATCGAGCGAAACCTTCACCTCGTCGACAAGTCAACGAGGTTAGTTCGAGACTCGGGTCTAACTGGAATTCGATTCATCGAAAGCGATATTGCGACTGCACCTAGAGAAGGAATCGACATTGTTCTTGCACTTCATGCCTGCGACACCGCAACTGATGACGCGATCGATTTCGTGATCGCTTCGAAGGCGAAGATCGCTCTCATTGTGCCCTGCTGTCAGCAAAGTCGCGGAGAAAGAGTGGAAGAGGTGGCACGTGGATTCCCACTCTTTGGTCGAGATGGAATCGTGGACGAACGCCTTCTCGACCTTGCTACCGATGCTCTTCGTGGCGAGAGGCTTAGGATTGCTGGATATTCGGTCGATATCGTTGAATTCGTCGGGGATGAGCACACTGCCCGCAATCTCCTGATCCGAGGCGTTCGGCGCTAGCCGATTTGGGCGTGACTGGGCCCTCCCTTAGACTCCTGCCCAGCACATCTTCGGATGTGACTTCGCGTGTCCGCTCTATTTGATCGATTCTTGATCCAAGAGAGAA
>JBJTGO010000023.1:0-10515 GCA_046093985.1 Actinomycetota bacterium | reverse complement strand
CCTTCTCATGCGCGCTTCTTGAAGCCCTTTGGACACTTAGGTGAGTTACCGGAGACCTTCTTTACCGCCGTCCCCTTCACGCAGGTGATCGTCTTCTTCGAACTCGGCTTCGTGACGGTCGTCGGGGAGGCTGTGGCCGATGGCGTTGGAGTCGCGCTCGGCGACGGCTTGGGCTGCGAGATTGCTACTTCGATCGTCGGATTGGAGAATGTGAAGTTCTTCGCGGAGATGAAGAGCCAGCCATCGCGCTCACCTGATGCGGTGGTCGAGATGTTCTGCTCCTTGTCGCCATAGGTCACCGAGACAACAGCCTCGATTGGGGCATTGGAGAAACCGTAGAGGCATCGAGCGGCATCTGATCGAAGTACGAGGTCGTAGTTACCCTTGACCAGATTTCCATCCTTGTCGAGATGGACTCCTCCCACTGAGTACTTCAATTTTCCATCGGTGAACTTTGGAGCAAACTTGTCATACGCCACGGAGTTGGTAGTGACTACGCCCATCAATCGGCTCGTATCGGCGAGACACTTCTGTCCTTCGGATCCGAAAGTCTGCACCACCCAGAGTGACATATCGCCAGTGCTCTTGTCCTTTGTGAATGGTCTGATCTTCTCCAGGATGGGAATGGATAGAACGCCATCAGAACCTCTATAACCTGCGAAGCCAAATTGGTTGTTCTTCATCTCGAGGTCAGGATTGACAAGGATCTTGCGAATCTCAGAATTTGGAACCTTTGCCTCAACAGACTGGACCACGACCGCATTTCCACCGATAGTCAGACGATTGATCCCATCGGCATATCTCGAGACGGAGAAATCAATATCAGTGAGTCGTCCACCCAACCATCCGGTGAGTGAATCAGGAATACGCGCGGTCAGTCGCGCCCCACTCCCTTCGATCCATCTCGCCTGCGTCGCTCTACCGAGACGGTCCTGCCAAACATCAGAACTCGAGAAACCCACAGTATTTCGCTTTCTACCTGTCGTCGCATCAACATAAGAGGTGGAGGAGATCCTCTGCTCACTAAATTCACCGGCGACGGATGTGAAGGGTTGGATCCTCATATCGACTGTGCGGAATTCGACTCCTCCCTTACTGACTTCCTTTTCTCGAATCTCCAAAGCGGCCTGCACTGCATACTCACTCGTGCCTCCAGCGTGCTTGACGTTCTTAGATCGCCAGAGGCTCACCGTTCCGCCATATGGGTATCCGATCTCGGCAACTGCTTCGTGGGTCGGGCCGAATGTGCTTCGGATGAGCTCTCCCTGCTCCCAATCTCCGCCCGGATTTCTAAACTCCACTGTTTCAATGCAGTAGGTCGCCTTTGGCTCTAAACACGGTGGAAGAATCACAGTTCCGAAGTAGGTTGTGCCCGGATCCTTGATCGCAGCACATTCATCTTCGCCCCACTTCGGGCAATTGAATGTGTTTCCCCATGAGGGATCACCAGGCTCTGGCGTTCTCAAACCGATGTGTGATGGATAAGCAAACCAACTCTCGGTGATGTAGACAGTCCACGGATCAACTTCGGCGGCACGACTTGGATTTGTGAAGGTCGATACGACCAGCGCAAGAACAACGGATCCGACAAGCGAGATGCCCCTTGGTCGGAAACGTTTCACGGAGCGAATCATGCCGTCACTTCAACAAGAAGTGAAGAAGCTCGATAGTAGAGTCACCAGGAGATGAGTGAGACCGGGGCTGAGCTATCTGCTGCGATTCCACGAGGTGAGGGCGCAATCCCATCGGATACTAATCTCGCACCAAGCGCTGCCACCATCGCACCATTATCAGTACAAAGACCCGCAGGTGGGATCCGTAACTCCACTCCTGCATGTTCTGCTCGCTCCTTCGCCAGCTCTCGAAGACGCGAATTTGCAGCAACGCCGCCGCCGATGAGAAGCGAATCGATTCCCATCTCCTTACACGCATCGAGCGCTTTCATCGTCAAGACATCGACGACCGCCTCTTGGAATGATGCAGCGACATCCGCTCTTACGAACTCTGGCGTCGCTTTGAGATATCGCGACACCGCAGTCTTCAATCCTGAGAACGAGAGATCGAAACGGTGATCGACTTGATCCTTCGCTGCTGTCATCCCGCGTGGGAAATCGATCGTCACCTTTCCACTCTTTGCTTCGCGATCAATGAGTGGCCCACCGGGAAATCCCAAACCTAAGATCCGCGCGATCTTGTCGAAGGCTTCTCCGGCGGCATCATCGAGCGTTTGACCCAATGAAGTGAATGGTGCTGAAAGTGAATCGATTTTGAGTATCGATGAATGTCCACCACTCACAAGGAGGGCAATCGATGGTCGAAACTCTTGCTCATGGGTCAAGAGATCGACCGCTACATGCGATGCAAGATGATTGACTCCGTAGAGCGGCTTATCTAACGCGAGCGCCAAGCCATTCGCGGCAGAGACTCCGACCAAGAGCGCACCGACAAGCCCTGGTCCTGCTGTCACTGCGATCGCATCAAGGTCCTCGAGGGCAACGCTCGCCTCCGTTGTCGCGCGTTCGATCGCGGGCCAGATCGCTTCCAAGTGCGCCCTACTTGCGATCTCGGGGACGACGCCGCCAAATCGTTCATGCTCATCGACGCTCGATGCCACCACATTGGCAAGCAATCTCCTACCCGAAACGATTCCGACAGCGGTCTCATCACACGAAGTCTCTATACCAAGGACCAAGGGCTGATCAGGCGAACCATTGACCATCATCGATGTACACCTGCCGACTTGCTCATCACGATCGCATCCATACCCGGTGCGTAGTAATCCTTACGCACTCTCACTTCTCGATAACCGAGCGATTCATAGAGCGGCTTTGCCTCAGCATTACCCACACGCATCTCAAGCAGGAATTCATTCGCTCCCTGATCCTTTGCCCATCTCTCAAGTCTTGCCATCAAACGCTTCGCGATCCCTTGCCTTCGAAACTTCTCAACCACCGCAACGGTATGGATATCCGCGCTTTCACCGCTGAGTGCGATTCCGCCATAACCGACGATCTCTCCCTGAGTGAGGTCGCCATTGATCGCTCCGATATAGAGACGCCGCGCGCCGCCTAACTCCTCCTTCACTTGCGCGAGCGACCACGCCTCTTTTGTGAAGATCTCCTTCTCCAATTGGAAGATCTCCATCGCATCGACGAGAGTGAGATTGCGATAGCTGATCATCGTCGCTCACTCGTCGGTACTGCGTCAGGCTTTCGCAAGTACATCGGTTCATGGAAGTTATCTGCCCATTCACTCACGGCGAGAAGGAAGAGTGGATGCGGATAGATGAGATCAATATCCGCTTCGAAGCCATACTTCTCTGCGCCTTCGCCATAGACCGGAAGTCCCATCGCCTTCACAACTTCAGGAAGCGATACTTGAGGAGATCCGATTCGCTTTCCCGACTCGTACTTCGCCCAATAGATCTCTTTCCGCCGAGCATCGGTGGCGACGATGTACTCGCCATCCACTCCACTGACGATCCCATCCAAGGAACAGACTCCTGCAACTGGAATCTTCCGCGCATGTGCAAAGACCTTGGCGAAAGTAATCCCTGCGCGAAGTCCAGTGAAAGGTCCTGGCCCCATACCGACGATGACTTCTGTGATTTCTCTACCTGCGCTGCTTGCAACTTCCAACGCACCCTCAACGAGACGCGGCAACGCCTCCCCATGCTCCGTCGCACCATCGTGGCGACCTGCAAAGAGTGGGATCGCACCGTCGAAGAGCCCGACTGAGGTGCGAGAAGTCGAGGTGTCGATCACGAGAGATGTCATCGCTTCGAGATCACCACTTTTCGCGCCTCTTCGCCGAGAGCTTCACCATCAGTCAAAAGAATCTCGATCTCAACGAGGTAGTAACTCTCCGCCAAGCGCGTTGCGAGATCACTTCCCCACTCAATGACGATGATCGCATCGTCACGATTGGTATCAAGATCGAGGTCATCGAATTCCAATGCACCCTTTTTTGTATCGAGCAAACGATAGGCATCGACATGGACGAGCGGAGGCTTCGACTTATGGATGCGGGAGATCACGAAGGTCGGTGAGGAAACATCAGAGAGTCCAAGTGCGAGACCGATTCCTTGTGTGAAGGTGGTCTTCCCTGCACCCAACTCGCCCTTCAAGACGATGAGATCGCCCGCCTTCAATGAGCTACCGAATTCTTCGCCGAAAGCGAGCATCTCCTCACGCGTTGTAACGACGCGTTCGATGCGCTCCATGATGCTAACTCTAGTTAGAAAAAGAACCGGGGACCTAAGTTTCCTTAGATCCCCGGTCTTCGATCGGTTCAATCTCTTGCTTGTACTGCTTTTACATCCTGTACTACTTGTTCTTCAACAAACGATCCTTACTCGTTAGCGTAGAACTTGAGCAGAGGTGCTTCAAAGGTGCGATCGATGGTTAGCCCACCAGCCCTTCGCATCAACACCGCTGCTTGCGCAGTGCTTGGCAACTTGCCAGTGACGGCGGCAAGCGCACCCAACTCAGCCATCGTCGTCAATTGCGCGGTGGTGTAGTTGCAGTGCTTGGTGCCATTCGCTGCTGGCTTCGTTGTATCCGGCAGACCAGCCGAAGTGAAGGTCGTGTACTTCTCTGGTGGGAAGTTCCAGATGACCATCAAGTTGTTGGTAGTGGATGGGCGTGGCTTTCCGGCGCGGATCGCAGCGACAGCCGCAGTCTTTGCCTTCTCAAGGTTCGCCTTATTTGCGTTGATCAACCATTGGACATGTCCACCTGGAGTGACACCCTCGAATGGAGCCGTCATTGCAATGGTTGGGACATTGACGACACCCTTGTGAGAGAGCATCGCACGCAACTTGGTGAGCGCTGCAGGATTTGCAGTGTCACGAGGTGCAGCCTTGAGCACGCCAAGGAGTGCATCAGCGGCATCATTTCCGGAGAGGGCAAGGTTATAGATCGCCTTGGCATCACCGAGTTGTGCCTCGTAGTCAGCCTTGGTGTTGTCGTAGACACGGCCACCATTGATGCCCTCGAGATCCGCAATCAAGAGGATTCCAAGGATCGCTGCATCTTGCAGGTTCTGCAAGGTTGCAATCGCAGGTGCTGCACCAAGTACAAACTGTGCGTGTGGAAGTGATGCTGGATTTCCAGGACCTGAAACACCATCAATGTTGGCGCTGATGTTTGGAAGTCCCGCCATCTGACCGACAAGAGTCACCGCAGAGCGTGAAGGAATAGCCGCCTTCGCTGCTGCAGGGACCAATGTTGCAGTCGCTGGCCAAGCGCCGCTCGATACTGCTCCCGATAGAGATTTCAACGCTTCTGCGACCTTACCTATATCGGTGAGTTGTTCAACGACACCCGCCGTTCCGGCCGAGTATCCGCCACCCTTGATCGTTGGATCAAAGAAGACCTTCATACCCCAGAGAGCATCGCCGGCCATCTTGAGCGCTGCTTCGACCGAGCCACCGACCATGCAGAGTGGGACTGCTGCATCAATGAGATTGGCATGGTTTTCTCCCAGCGCCTGTGTGATAAGTCCACCTTGCGACTCACCCCATGCCACGATCTTCTTGGTGTTAGGGAACTCCTTCTTCCAGATGCCGATCAATTCGACATTGGTCTTGAGAGCACCATCTGCATTCCAACCTGTCTTTGCATACGCAGAGGAGAAGAGGCCGTAGCCCTTCGAAAGAAGAGCAGTCGCAACCTGAGTCTTGATGGTTGCGTTTGATCCTGGTACCTGCTCAGCGAGACTGGATGCTGCTACATCCCAGACGCCAGGGATGCTAATTGGATAGCGATAGCCCTTGGAGTAGAGGAATGCAGTGCCATTGAAGTTGAGCGGCGCTTGCAACGCATAGGAAGCTCCGTCAGAAGTCTTTCCCTGACAGCTCTTGATTCCATTTGCGGTCGCACATACTGGATTCGCATTCGCCGCAGTCGGAACGACTACGAGCGAGAGAGCGACGAGCGCTGCTGACGTGAAACCAACAGCGATTGCTTTGAATGTTCTCTTCATTATTGTGGCAATCCCTTCGCTGGAAGTGCTGGACGCTTAGAGGTCGTCTTCACCACTGGACCGTTGCCGGAATCAGTTGTGTAAACGACGTTCTTTGCCTCGATAGGTAGGAGAGCACCGGTGGCGTTGTACTTACCAATCCAGTAACCGGTGTAACCGACGCGGCTCGTTGCTGAGTAAGCGAGTGGGACGAGCGCTGCGCTAGCAAAGCTCGCTCCCTTGCTCTCGATCGCAGCCATCAAGCCCGTACGGGTGAGGTTTGGACCGGCAGCCTTGATCGCGTTAGCGACCATCATTCCACCGTTCATTCCAACGAGGACGTTGTTGTCGAAGGTGACGCCCTTGTTGTACTCGGCGTTCACCTCACGGAAGAACTTCACATACTCGTCGGTGGTATCTGCTGCATCAGGCATAAAGGATGCAGAGATCGCACCATTGAGGAGTGCGACTGGGACAGTGGTTGCAGTCTGGATTGTCGTTGCATCAGCACCGACTGATCCGAAGATCCACTGTGGCTTGTAACCTGCTTGTGCCGCGACACCAACTGCTGCAGCGGTTGCTGTGGTGACACCGAAGAGGTAGACCACTTCGATCTTTGCTGCGACCAACTTCTGGATCCGGTCAGCGCGGTGGCTGGTGACTGAGTTCCGGAGACATACTTGATGGTCTCGTCGAACTTCACGCCAGCGGCAGCGAAGCCCTTGAGAGCATCGACACCGAAGTCATCGTTCTGGACGATGAGGCCGATCTTCTTATCTTTGAAGTTCTCCTTGATGTAGTTACCCATGACCTTGGCTTCCATCGCATAAGAGGAGAAGAGCGGGGACGATGGGCGGATAATTATAATTATCAGCGAATCCGATGAAACCTGTGTTGACGAAGAGCGAAGGTACGCCACGCGCACCGAGACGAACTCTGCTGTTGATAGCGAGGTTGTTCGCGGTACCGAGCGCTCCGACGATCGCGAAGACCTTGTCGCGCAAGATCAACTTATTCGTCTTGATGACTGCCTCTTGTGGCAGGTAGCGATCATCTTCGATGATCAACTGGATCTTTCGACCATTGATACCGCCATTGGCGTTGACATAGTCGAAGTACGCCTTCATTGCTGGCGCGACCTTGGAATAGCCAGGAGCTGCGATACCGGTCATCGGCACCGTGATTCCCAACTTAACCGAGTTCGCTGTGACGCCGGGCTCTGCAGCCTGCGCCGGCACCGAAGTGAGGGCGAGACCTGCGACGGCGATCACTGCAGAAGCGGCCGCGAGGCCCTTCTTGCGGAATGAACCGATCATTGTCTTCCTTCCGTTTACTTTCTCTTTACTTGCTCTTTTTATCTAGCCAAATGTCTAGTGACCTTTGGCAAGCTCTTTCTTCTTCTTTGCTTCCTTGTGATGGTGCCACTGCTCTGCTGGTCCGTTCGGTGTGAGGATCACCGCAAGGATCAACAACACGCTCGTGATCAGTCCTGGCAAGTTCGCCACCACCGCTTCGCTATCTCCTAGGTTGTAGGAGATCGTCTCGGCAATATCGGGGATGATCACCAGCACCAATCCTCCGATGATCGTACCGGCGAGGCTAGTCAGACCCGCAAGTACAGCGCCGGTAAGGATGGCAAAGGAGAGGCTCAAAGGGAAGGCTGACGGGGAAACGATGGCGATCATGCCCAGCAAAGCCCCAGCCAAACCGGCCACCCCAGCGCTGACCGTGAATGCGAGCACCTTTCGCCGGCCGACATTGAGCCCTACCAATGAGGCCGCGGCTGGATTCGATCGGCCCGCTTTCCAAGCCCGGCCATACCTACTCTTTAGGATGTTCTGAATTACCCAGAGCATGATCAACGTCGCAAGCCCTGCGATCCAAAAGAACCACTTATATAAGGTGAAGTCGAGACCGAATCTCTCTGGTGGGAATCCGACATCGAAACTCAAACCGGTCTCTCCCCCTAGGAATGCAAATTGATTTGCAAGGGTGGGAAGTCCGAGCGCGAGTGCAAGAGTCGTTCCAGCAAGGTAGGGACCAGATAGTCGTGATGCACCGCCACCAAGAAGTGCTCCCGAGAGCGCTGCGACAAGGACGGCGACGATGAATGTGACGATCAAAGGTGGAGCGAAATTGATCTGCGTGAGCGCTGCAGCATAAGCACCGATCGCCATGAATGCACCATGACCAAGCGAGATCTGTCCCGAATATCCAGTCAGCAAGATGAGTGAACCAATCGCGAGTGCATAGATCGCGATCAACGCACCTTGATAGACGCGAAGCTCATCGACTCGATCTCCGAGGAGAAGTAAGAACCAACCGAGAGCGATGAAGAAGAAGATCCTTCGTCGGATCGGATTCCTATGATTGGCGGGCTTCGTCGCCTTAGCGTGTTCGCCACCGTGCTTCGACTTTCGCTTAAGCACTGCGCGCCCCCTTCACTCCGAAGATACCCGCCGGTCTTATCAGTAGGACAAGCACGAGGACGATGAATGCAGTTGGGAAGACGAGCGATGTGCCGAGATAGATAAGAATGAAAGAGAGTCCGATACCAAGGACGAGGCCACCGACGACAGCACCAACAAGACTCTCAAGTCCTCCGATCACTGCAGCAGTGAATGCGAAGACCAACAATGTATCGAGTGAGTTCGGCGTCAACGTATCGTTCGATGTCACCAAGATTCCTGCGACGCCACCTGCAGCACCAGCAAAGACCCAACCGATGGTGCGCGTTTGCGATACGCGAATTCCAGAGAGTCGTGCGATCTCTGGGTTATATGCCGCGGCACGAAGAGCGAGCCCCAGATTGGTCTTCTGGAAGACGACCGAGAAGATGATCATCACAATCGCCGCAGTGACGACGATCAAGAGATTGAGCCGAGAGAATGGGATCGCAGTATCACCGATGACGAAGCTTGAAGTTTCGACGGGAGCTGCGAAACTCTTTCCTTCATTGGTCCAGATCAAACCAACGACAGCACGGATCACACCGAGAAGACCCAAGGTGACGATCACCGGTGCGACCGCTGCAATTGGTCCCTCACTCGCATGCTTGAAGAGCGTGCGCATCAATCCACTCTCGATCAATCCACCAAGGACGCCACCAATCGCGACCGCGAAGACGAAAGCCAAGAAATAGGAACCACTTCGATTGAGGACTTCCCACGCGATGTAAGTCGAGACGATCGCTTGTCCGGCCTGACCGAAGTTGACCACTCGGGTCGAGCGCCAGACCAAAACGAGCGCAAGCGCCATCAACGAGTAGATCGAGCCGATGCTGATCCCGATGAGGATGGTGTTGATGATCTGTTGCATCAGTACCCCAAATACGCTGACCGAAGCGCTGGATCGTCGATCAATTCCTTGGCATCACCCTGGGCGACGATCACACCGAGGTTGATGATGATTCCCTTATCTGCGATCGATAGGGCGCCCATCGCATTCTGTTCCACCAAGACGATGGTGATACCTCTTTCTCTGCAGAGCATCGAGACCGTTGCGAAGATCTGCTCCACCACAAGTGGCGCAAGTCCAAGCGATGGCTCATCGAGAAGAAGAAGTGAGGGCTTCGAGACCCACGCGCGACCGATCGCAAGCATCTGCCGCTCGCCACCAGAGAGAGTGTCTGCACGCTGACTCATCCGCTCACCCAGACGCGGGAAGAGAGTGACTACCTCTTCTATTGACTCTGCCAACTCACTCTTATTCGCGCGCCACAATCCACCGAGCGCCAAGTTCTCCTTCACTGTGAGCTCTGGGATCACTGACTTTCCCTCGGATACATGGCTGATTCCGCGCCTAACGAGATCCTCAGGCTTCATCCCAGTGATCTCACGCCCATTCCACCAAACCTTGCCGAGTTTCGACTCCTTCAATCCCGAAAGGGTGCGAAGCAACGTTGTCTTCCCGGCGCCATTCGATCCGATCACCGCAGCGAGTGAACCTGTTGCCACCTCAAAGGAGATGCCATCGATAGCGCGGATCGCGCCATGCTCAACAACGAGGCGTTCGACTTTGAGCATCAGTGAGCCGCCCTGCTGCTAGAGCCGCTCTGGGCTCCGGTTCCAAGATAGGCAGCGATCACATCAGGATCGTTTCGCACCTCGTCAGGAGTTCCATTGGCGATCACTTCACCGAAGTTCAAGACATAGATCCGGTTACAGACCTTCATCACAACATCCATATGGTGCTCGACGATGATGATCGAACATGTCGATGTGAGGTTTCGAATCAGACCATTGAGCCAGGCGATGTCCTGCGCACCAAGTCCGCCAGCCGGCTCATCAAGAAGGAGGATCTTGGGATCACTGACCAAGGCACGCGCGATCGCAACGCGCTTGGTATCGGGATACGAGAGTGTGTCAGCGCGACGATCGGAGAGATGTCCGGCATAGACGCGCTCCAGGACAGTCTGCGCCTTCGCCGCGAGCGCCTTCTCGTCCTTGTATGTGAGTCCAAGCGCTGCACGAACGAGCCCAGTCTTCGCCATCCGCTCCGCACCGAGCATCACATTCTCAAGGACTGTGAGATCCGGGAAGAGTCCAACAC
>JBJTGO010000022.1:0-8354 GCA_046093985.1 Actinomycetota bacterium | reverse complement strand
ACCGTAGAGCCCTATTGCGTCCAAGCCCAGGGAGAAAGACGCTTCACAGTGGTTGCGCTCGATCTCGGCATCAAGTCAGCGACTCCTCGGAATATGTCTGAGCGAGGAATCGAAGTTCATGTCCTACCTAGCAATTGGAGTACTGATCGTCTTCTCGCAGAGATCGACAAGATCCAGCCAGACGGATTCTTCCTCTCCAATGGACCAGGGGATCCGAGCACGATGGATGAGGTTGTGGTCTTGGTCCGCGAGCTCTTGGGTCGTGCGATGCCCATCTTCGGGATCTGCTTCGGCCATCAGATCCTTGGTCGCGCAGTCGGCTTCGAGACATACAAACTCCAAGTCGGCCACAGGGGAATCAACCAACCCGTTCTCAATCGCACTACCGGACGGGTTGAGATCACGGCACATAATCATGGCTTTGCTCTTGAGGCTCCCGTTGATGGCCACTTCCAAACTGTCTTTGGTCCCGGAGAAGTGACGCATGTATGTCTCAATGATGGCGTCGTCGAAGGTATTCGACTGATCGAGCGACCTGCCTTCTCAGTTCAGTATCACCCTGAGGCGGCGGCAGGTCCCCATGATGCGAATTACCTCTTCGATGACTTCGTCTCCATGATGGAGAATGAGAAGAGAAAGAGTGGGGCTACTGCGCGTGGCTAGGGATACATCTATCTCTTCGGTCCTTGTGATCGGTAGTGGCCCGATTGTCATCGGGCAAGCGTGCGAGTTCGATTACTCCGGCACTCAAGCCTGTCGCATCCTAAAGCAAGAGGGAATTCGCGTGATCTTGGTCAATAGCAATCCCGCCACGATCATGACCGATCCTGAGTTTGCAGATGCAACATATGTTGAGCCGATCACCACTGAGTTCTTGGAGCGAATCATCAAGGCGCAGCGTCCCGACGCGCTACTCGCGACGTTGGGTGGCCAGACGGCTCTCAACGCTGCAATGGCTCTTCATCGTGAAGGAATCCTTGAAAAGTATGGCGTGCGATTGATCGGGGCTGATGTTGATGCGATCAATCGCGGTGAGAATCGAGAGTTGTTCCGTGAGATTGTCACCAAGGTTGGTGGCGAGTCCGCACGATCGATCATCTGTCACACGATGGACGAGTGTGAAGCGGCGGCCGCTCAACTTGGTTTCCCGGTCGTGGTGCGGCCCTCTTTCACCATGGGAGGCCTCGGTAGCGGCATCGCGCACTCGGCTGATGAATTGCGGCTCATCGCCGGCGCTGGTCTTCGTCACTCACCCACAAGTGAAGTTCTTTTGGAGGAGTCGATCATTGGTTGGAAGGAGTATGAGCTCGAGGTGATGCGGGATCGGCTCGACAATGTCGTGATCGTCTGCAGTATCGAGAACATCGATCCCATGGGTGTGCATACCGGGGACTCGGTGACCGTCGCACCGGCGCTGACCCTGACGGATGTGGAACTTCAGCGGCTTCGGAATCTCGCTATAGGCATCATCAGAGAAGTGGGCGTGGATACCGGTGGATGCAATATCCAATTCGCTATCAACCCCAAAGATGGTCGCATCATCGTCATTGAGATGAATCCGCGTGTTTCTCGCTCCTCTGCTCTCGCCTCCAAGGCGACTGGTTTTCCGATCGCCAAGATCGCTACCAAACTAGCGATCGGTTACACGCTCAATGAGATTCCTAATGACATCACTGCCGCAACCCCTGCCTCTTTCGAACCAACGCTCGATTACATCGTGGTCAAGGTTCCCCGCTTTGCCTTCGAAAAGTTTCCAGATGCTGATACGCGACTGACCACGACGATGAAGTCGGTGGGTGAGTCGATGGCTATCGGGCGAAACTTCACTGAGGCGTTACAGAAGGCAATGCGATCACTGGAGAAGAAGGGCTCGACCTTCTCCTTCGGCGAGATCACTGAATCTCGAGAGGAGTTGCTCGCTCTTATCAGCGAGCCCACAGATCGACGACTTGTCGGTATTCAGCGCGCACTTCTTTCTGGCATCGAGTTCGATGAGGTAGAGCGACTCACTCGATTCGATCCATGGGTGCTTGAGCAGATCCAGACCCTCAATCAACTTGCTCGTCACTGTCGTGAAGCATCTGAATTGGACCAAAGCACTCTCTTGACGCTCAAGCGACACGGTTTCTCTGATGCACAGATCGCTGAGATCAGAGGGCTCGACGAAGTCGAGGTGAGAAGGACGCGGCATCGCCTTGAAGTTCGACCGGTCTACAAGACGGTGGATACCTGCGCCGCTGAGTTCGAAGCAAAGACTCCCTACCACTACTCAAGTTATGACGAGGAGAGCGAGGTTGCATCGCGTGAGAAGCCGGCTGTCATCATCTTGGGATCGGGCCCTAACCGAATCGGGCAAGGGATCGAATTCGACTACTCCTGTGTACATGCCTGTTTCACCTTGAGCGAGGCTGGATATGAGACCGTGATGGTCAACTGCAATCCAGAGACGGTTTCGACGGATTACGACACCTCTGATCGTCTCTACTTCGAGCCACTAACGTTGGAAGATGTACTTGAAGTGATCAACGCTGAGATGTCAGCCGGTCCAGTGCTCGGTGTCATCGTTCAACTCGGTGGCCAGACGCCACTTGGACTTGCTCGCGCACTTGCTGAAGAGGGCGTTCCTATTCTCGGGACCGCACCTGATGCAATCGATCTGGCGGAGGAGCGAGGCGCCTTCGGTTCTCTCTTGATGGATCAAGGACTCAATGCGCCGGAATTTGGCATGGCCGTCGATATATCCGGAGCGCAGGAGATAGCGAATCGGATCGGATATCCCGTTCTGGTTCGCCCTTCGTTCGTCTTAGGTGGACGCGGCATGGAGATCGTCTATGACGATGATTCGCTTGCTTCATTTATTGAGCGCGCTACGGAGATCACACCGAGTCGTCCCGTCCTCATTGACAAGTTCTTGGACTCGGCGACCGAAGTCGATGTAGACGCCCTCTTTGATGGAGATCAACTCTTCATGGGTGGCGTGATGGAACACATCGAAGAGGCTGGCGTTCATAGTGGTGACAGCGCATGCGTCATCCCGCCTCAATCCATTTCTGATGCGATTCTCTCCGAGATCGAGGAAGCGACATTCCGTATCGCTCGATCCGTAGGCGTAAAAGGTTTGATAAACATTCAGTTCGCAATCGCACGCGAAGCAGGCAAAGAGAAGCTCTTTGTCTTGGAAGCGAATCCGCGCGCCTCCCGAACCGTACCCTTCGTTAGCAAGGCAACGGGTTATCCGCTGGCAAAGGCCGCAGCACAGATCGCAGTCGGAGTCACTATTGCGCAGATGCGTGAGGGAGGGCTACTCAAGGAATTGCCACTGACGGGTTCAGTCGCAGTCAAAGAGGCTGTCCTGCCATGGAATCGATTCCGACGGCGAAATGGCGAGGGCGTCGACACTGTCCTAGGTCCCGAGATGAAGTCGACGGGTGAAGTGATGGGTATCGCTCCAACCTTTGGCGCCGCCTTTGCCAAGAGTCAGATCAGTGCTTTCGGTGCCTTGCCGCGAAGCGGTTCCATCTTCGTCTCGCTCGCAGATAAAGATAAGGAAGTGGCGGCGCCATCACTCCTGGAACTGAATCGAATGGGTTACGCGATCCATGCAACTGCCGGAACTCATGATTTCTTATCAAAGCTAGGGGTTCCCTCACTCCGAGTGAGGAAGCATTTCGAAGCCTCTGATCAGAGTGATCTCCCTTCCGCCGGGGAGACGGCTCTCACTCTGATTGGTCAAGGAGTAGTCAACCTTGTTGTAAATACGCCATTCGGGCGTGACCAGAGGCAGGACGGGAGGCTGATTCGAACTGCGGCAATCGTCAAGAATCTCCCCTGTCTTACAACGGTTGCCGCGCTTAAGGCCGCTGTTGAGGCGATGAGATCGCTTCGGGATGAAGATCTTGATGTGAAGTCTCTTCAGGATTGGTTGTCGCCGCGAGGTGTCTCATGAAGCAGATCAATAGAGCGGCTCGACAGGGGAAAGGCCGACTCCTCTCAATTCGGAAAGTGGGAGCGTACTTTCATCTCGTCGTGGAGGCAGATGGGATAGCGGAGTCTTCACGACCAGGAAATTTCGTCGCGATCTCAGTCGGTGGCGAGTACAGCAGCATGTTGCTACACCGAGTATTTGCGATCTATCGAAGCCGACAGGACCCAACCCATGGCTGGGTGATCGAATTGATCATCGCGCGAAGTGGAAAAGGAAGCGAGTGGCTCGCTTCGCAGAGTGAAGGATCCGTACTGACAATCACAGGGCCTCTCGGTACCTCATTTCCCATTCCGGCAGATCCGGTCAATGTTGCTCTCGTTGGTGGTGGTTATGGCGCTGCTCCACTCTTTGATCTCGCCGATCACTTGAAATCTCGTGGATGTCGCGTTGATGCGATCATCGGAGCAGGCACAAGTTCGAAGGTCTTCGCTCCACTTGAGGGAAAGCGAACTGTGAATTCAGTAACCGTGACGACCGATGATGGAAGCGCTGGCACTCAAGGCCGAGTCACCGATGTCCTTCCCGAGATCATCGAGCGTCAGAAGATCGATCTCGTCTACTCCTGTGGACCAATGGCGATGCTTTCAGCAGTTGATGAGATCACTCGCAAGTACTCCATTCCACATCAAGTTTCGGTTGAAGAGGCGATGGCTTGCGGGATCGGTATCTGCATGACTTGTGTTCTTCCAATGAAGCGTGGTGATGAGGTCAAGATGATTCGCACCTGTGTCGAAGGACCCGTTATTGACGGTGATGAGGTGGCTTGGGACGTGATTTCGTGACGCTCGATCTTTCAACCTCCATTGCAGGAGTTCAATTCAAGAATCCGATCTTTACTGCCAGTGGTTGTGCCGCCTCAGGAAAGGAACTTTCGCAGTTCTTTCCGCTCAGCGAATTGGGTGCAGTTGTAACTAAATCGATCATGCTCAAGGCTCGTTCCGGACGGCCAACGCCACGAATGGCAGAGACGGCGTCAGGGATGCTCAATTCGATCGGACTTCAGGGTCCGGGAATCGATGCCTTCTTGGAGGAGGACCTGACCTGGTTATCGACGCAAGGATGCGATGTCATCGTCTCAATCGCCGGGGAGACGGTAGACGAATATGGCGCACTCGCACGTCGCCTGCGAGGCCAACGTGGCATCAAGGCGATTGAAGTCAATATCTCATGTCCCAATGTTGCAAACCGCGGCCAAGTCTTTTCGTGTGATCCCATCGCCGCTCGTGCTGCCATAGAGGCGGTACGAATCAATCTTGGAGGAGAGTTCCCGATCATTGCGAAGTTGTCACCTGATGTGACAGATATCGTCGCCATCGCCTCGGAAGTAATCGATGCGGGGGCAGACGGCCTTGCTCTGATCAATACGCTCTTAGGAATGGTGATCAACACCAAGACGCTCAAACCCCATCTTGCTGGGAAGACAGGCGGACTTTCGGGCCCTGCGATTCGACCCGTTGCCGTGAGAGCGATCTATCAGGTGCGAGAGCGTTTCCCGACGGTAGCAATCGTAGGAATGGGCGGGGTGGTCCATGGAGAAGATGCGTTGGAACTTGTGGCGGCAGGAGCAAACGCGGTCTCGATCGGAACTGCTTCTTTCGGTAACCCCATGAGTGTGATTGATGTACGCGACCGCCTGGCGAGACTTCTTTCAGATCACGGCTTCTCGCGTTTCTCTGATGCAGTAGGGGTTGCTCATGAGCGTTGAATCGCCAATCATCCTCGCAGTCGATACGACAGATCTCTCGAAGGTGCGCGTGCTGATCGAAGAAACGAGATCCTTCATCAGCGTCTACAAATTCGGACTTGAGTTCTATCTTCGCCACGGTCTACACGTTCTCAAGGAGCTCAAGAATGAGCTCGATCTTCGTATCTTCCTTGATCTCAAGCTTCACGATATTCCTAATACAGTTGGTAAGGCGGCGTCATCTGTTGCTGAGTTGGATCCCTTCATCCTCACTGTTCATGCATCAGGGGGGAGTGCGATGATCAGATCCGCCTCGGCTGCTCTTCCATCCACGATGGTTGCTGCCGTCACCATCCTTACCTCACTGGATCAGGCTGCGTTAGATGAGATGGGTTTTAGCGCTCCGTTGAGTGATCTTGTGACTTCGCTGGCAAAGAATGGCGAAGCAGGGGGAGCGCGAGCCCTCGTTGCCTCGCCACATGAGATCTCCCAGCTGCGTGCTCTTTTCCCGATAATGAAGATCATCACACCTGGGATCAGACTCGAGAACGGTGGGGACGATCAGCGACGCACCATGACTCCACGTGAGGCGATCACCTTGGGTAGCGATTACCTCGTCATCGGTCGACCTATCACTTCGGCTCAATCTCCTGGCAGAGCGGCTCAGTCGATCCTCCACTCATTGGGCTGACATTGAAGAACCTCCCACCCGCAATCGACCCCGAATCTCGGCGTCGGTACGCAGAACGAGCGATCGAAGCGAGAAGGAAACGCTCGCGCTACAAGAGTGCGCTCAAGGAAGGTTCCATCTCGATGCGCGAAATCCTAGAGAGTGATGATCCCGCGATAGCCAGAATGCGCGTTCTGGAACTGCTCTCTGCACTACCTCAAATGGGTCCACAACGGGCTCAGTCTTTGATGGAACGTGTAGGGATCTCACCTACTCGTCGAATCGCAGGGCTTGGCGTTAGACAGAGACGCGAACTATTGGCCTTGGTTGAGAAGAACATACCTTCGAAGATGCTCACTACCCTTGGCTCCATGTCGAGCTCTTTCTATGGACGACTCTTCGTTATCTCCGGTCCAGGTGGTGTTGGAAAAAGCACCATCACGCGAGAAGTGGCGCGCTTTGAGGATTTCTTCCTTAGCGTCAGCGTGACGACGAGGAAGCCACGCGATGGTGAGCAAGATGGTGTTCACTACCACTTCGTCTCGCGTCAAGAGTTCGAAGCACGCATAGCGAACAACGAATTCATGGAGTGGGCTGAGTTCGCCGGGAATCTCTATGGCACCTTGGAGGAGGATGTTCAACGTCATCGATTGGCTGGTAAGCACGTTCTTTTGGAGATAGAACTTCAAGGGGCGCGACAAGTGAAGCAGGTCCATCCAGAGGCGGTTCTGGTCTTCATTTCCCCACCTTCGTGGGAGGAACTTGAGGGAAGGATTCGAGGAAGAGGAAGCGATAGCGAGGAGCGGGTTCGAGAGAGACTTGCCATCGCTCAGGAAGAGCTGGCGGCAGCGAAGGAATTCGACCATGTCCTCGTCAATGCTGAGGTCGCTGAGGTCGTAGCTAGGCTGGTAGCCTTAGCGACCTCATAGCCGGGAGCCCCCGCAGCCATTTGAATAGATATTCGCAGCCGAATGCCATCTCGCTTTGGTACGAGTAATTGACGATGAGAAGAAGGTAGATACAGCATGGAGTTGAAGTCCGAAGGAATCACCAATCCTCCAATCGATGATCTTCTTGAGAAGACTGGCTCGAAGTACTCACTCGTCCTCTACGCAGCAAAGCGCGCTCGTCAGATCAATGCGTACTATTCCCAGCTCGGTGAAGGGCTCTTGGAATATGTAGGCCCGTTGGTTGAGACCAATGTTCACGAAAAGCCACTCTCCATCGCGCTCCGTGAGATAAACGGGAACCTGCTCTCCATCGAGCAATTGGAACCGACCACTGGCAAGTAGCCCGACAAATCGAGGCTAGAGATGGAATTTCCCCGCGGGCGTGAACTCGTCCTAGGTGTTGGCGCTGGGATTGCCGCATATAAATCCTGTGATCTCCTGCGTCGACTACAAGATCGTGGCTTCCTCATCACCGTCGTTCCGACACCCTCATCGCTCCACTTTGTCGGGAAGGCGACCTGGGAAGCGCTCTCTCATAGACCGGTCATCGCAGAGCTCTGGAGTGATGTCGCGAAGGTTCCGCACATCGAAATCGGGAAACGGGCTGATCTTGTTGTCATAGCCCCAGCAACCGCTGACCTCATGGCACGGATCGCTACGGGACGCGCCGATGATCTCCTTACCTCGGTTGTGCTCAGCACGAGCGCTCCGGTGGTTTTGGTTCCAGCGATGCACCCAGAGATGTGGCAGAACCCAGCAACTATGGCCAATGTGCGCCTGCTCCGCGAACGAGGGTTCTTTGTCATGGAACCAGATACTGGACGATTGACGGGTGAGGATGTCGGAGTGGGCAGATTCCCGGAGACGTCAAAGATCATCGATTTCATCGAACGTAGTTATGGCCCTCGCGCTGACCTCCTCGGTAGACGCTTTCTCATTACTGGCGGCGGCACACGAGAGGCGATAGATCCGGTGCGCTTTATCGGTAATCGATCCAGTGGAATACAAGCTCGCGAAATTGCCGAGCGAGCAGCGATGCGTGGCGCTGAGGTTACGTTAGTCATG
>JBJTGO010000021.1:0-1621 GCA_046093985.1 Actinomycetota bacterium | reverse complement strand
ATGGACGATCCGTTGGGATAGCGAGACTGTCGTCTCGGTACGAACCAGTGAGCGCACCTACTTGATCCGATACGGTCAGATCAATCTCGCTCATGTGGCAAACACTGGTTCCGATGGTCAGATGGAGATCACCGCATCGATGCGGTTGGGTGATGAGTATCTCTACGGCCTGGGCGAAGTCCCATCCTCATGGCCCGCTGCTGCCTTGGATGCACAGGCGATCGCAGCGAGGACTTTCGCGTTGACGAAGATGAAGTCGATCCGGAAGGTATGTGATTGCAACATCTATAGCACCACGAAGGACCAGAATTTCGTCGGCTTCAGCAAGGAGAGCGAAGCGATCTACGGCATGAGTTGGAAGCAAGCAGTCGATCGCACACGAAGCCTTGCCATCCTCTTCGCAGGTCAACCGATACAAGCCTTCTTCTTCAGTAGCAGTGGCGGGATGACACAGAACATCAAAGATGTGTGGGGAAGTGAATTCCCCTATCTCATCAATCGCCCCGACACCTGGCGCGTCAATCCTGCGCTCAATCCTCGATATGCAACCTGGACCAGGCAAGTCACTCAGGCTCTGATGGCGAAGGCATTCCAACTCGATGATGTCGAGCGCTATCAGATCATCTCTCGAACTAGTACGGGAAGCATTCGCCAGATTCGAGCCTTCTCATCGCTCGGCGCGGAACGGATTCTCAGCGGAGAGGTCTTTCGTTCTCGAGTTGGTTTGCCATCGACCTGGATCGATCTCCCGAAGGTCGAAGTGCCAGCGCCTCAACCAGGTTCACCGATCTGCCTTGGGAGGTTTGGCTCGCTCTTCGGTAGCGCTGGCGATTGTGAGCCGCTCCCCGAATAGGGCCGGCAAGAGATTCTTTACTAGTCGTTGTTATGCAAGATGGAGTTGAGTCCGCCCCAACTCCCTTTGGTGGGGACTGCTTCCACGAGACCTGTCGTCGAGTTGCGACGGAAGAGAAGACCGTTAGCGCCGGAGAGCTCTCGTGCTTTGACGGTACTTGCATCGGGGAGTGAGACCTTCGTTCCTGCTGTGATGTAGAGACCTGCTTCGACGATGCAATCATCGCCGAGCGAGATGCCAACGCCAGAGTTCGCGCCGAGAAGCGTCTTCTTTCCGATTGAGATCACTTCCTTCCCGCCACCGGAGAGGGTGCCCATGATCGAGGCGCTTCCACCGATATCGCTGCCATCGTCAACAACCACACCTGCCGAGATTCGCCCCTCGACCATTGAGGCGCCGAGAGTTCCGGCATTGAAATTGACGAAGCCTTCATGCATGACGGTGGTACCTGGGGAGAGATAAGCGCCGAGGCGAACGCGATCGCCATCTGCGATACGAACTCCCTCCGGGATGACGTAATCGACCATCCGTGGGAACTTGTCGACAGCAAAGACGGTGAGATGTCCAAAGCGCGTGCGAAGACGATTCTTCACTTCTGTGAAGTCCGAGATGGCGCACGGGCCTTGGGAAGTCCAAGCAACATTCGCAAGTGCTGCGAAGAGTCCATCGAGTGATTGACCATGCGGCTTGACGAGTCGATGTGAGAGAAGATGGAGTCGCAGATATGCGTCCTTCGCATCCTTGATCGGTTGATCGAGATCGATCTCA
>JBJTGO010000020.1:0-1028 GCA_046093985.1 Actinomycetota bacterium | reverse complement strand
TGGTTTAGCGATGGGACCAATTGCTTTCGCAACATGATTGCGAAGATCTGTTATCAATTGTTCACCGCCAGAAGTTGGGACGCCACCTCGAAGGATCACAAAAGCAACGATTCCTTGACCAGTCATGGCATCACTTGCACCAACAACGGCAGCCTCAGCAATGGAGGGGTGGGAGACAAGGGCGCTCTCGACTTCTGTGGTCGAGATGCGATGGCCTGAAACATTCATGACATCATCAACTCGACCTAGAACCCAGATCGCACCATCTTCGTCGAGTTTTGCTCCATCGCCAGCGAAGTAGAGGCCCTTGTACTTCGACCAATAAGTCTCCTTGTAGCGCTCTGGCTCACCCCACACACCACGAAGCATTGATGGCCAAGGTTGATCGAGGACGAGATAGCCGCCGTGACCTTTGCTTACTTCTTTACCTGCTTCATCCACAACCTTCGCACTGATTCCAGGGAGCGCCCTCATGGCAGAACCTGGCTTTGATGCAGTGACACCAGGAAGCGGTGAGATCATGATTGCGCCGGTTTCGGTTTGCCACCAGGTATCCACGATCGGACAGCGGTTTCCGCCAATCACCTCTCGATACCACATCCACGCTTCTGGATTGATGGGTTCGCCTACGGAACCAAGGAGGCGGAGGGAGGAAAGATCATGTGCCTTCGGGAATTCATCTCCCCACTTCATCCAGGTTCGAATGAGTGTCGGCGCAGTGTAGAGAATCGTCACTTTGTATTTTGCGATGATCTCGAAGATACGTCCTCTATGAGGTGTATCTGGAGTTCCTTCATAGATCACCTGAGTAGCGCCATTGGCGAGCGGGCCATAGACGATGTATGAGTGTCCCGTGACCCATCCGACATCGGCAGTGCACCAGTAGATGTCTTTTTCAGGCTTGAGATCAAAGACTGCATGATGCGTGCAAGCCGCTTGAGTGAGGTACCCTCCCGTGGTGTGGAAAATCCCCTTCGGTTTCGCGGTGGTTCCAGATGTAGAGAGGATGAAGAGTGGATGCTCCGAGT
>JBJTGO010000019.1:0-1713 GCA_046093985.1 Actinomycetota bacterium | reverse complement strand
CCTTGATGCGATTTTTGCCCACACTTCTCGTCTATCTTGCGATCACATCATCGAGACCAGCGAAACCTACGATCTCATCGAATTTCTCATCGATCTCATCGCGAGTCATGCCTGCGGCCAAACCACCGAGATAGACATTGTCTCGACCGGTGAGCTTGGCGTTGAATCCGACCCCGAGTGAGAGCATCGTCGACACCTTGCCATAGACCTCAACCCGCCCTGATGTCGGCGGAATGATCCCGGAGATCATGCGCATCAAAGAAGTCTTTCCGGCTCCGTTGGTACCGATGACGCCAAGTACTTTCCCGTAATGGATGTCGAGATTGAGTCCTTGAATGGCATGAACGATGCGAGTCTGCCGACGTCGTTTTGTGATGCGATGAAGGCGATTCTTGAGCGTCGGTTTTGCGGGCCTCGATGATGTGATCGATGCTCCAATGCGGACCTATTCCTCTGGCATGTACTCACGCCTTGCGTTCGCAGTAGCGGTCTCACTCGATCCTGACATCTTGATCATCGATGAGGCGCTCAGTACTGGAGACGCGCGCTACAAGGTGAAATCGCTACAACGACTCCAAGAGATGCGTGGTGAGAATCGAGCATTGATCGTGGTCTCACATGCTATGAAAACCCTGAAGATGATCTGTGATGAAGTGCTCTGGCTCGATCACGGCAAGGTGATGATGCGTGGCGAGCCGACCGAAGTGATCAAGGCCTATAGAGAATTCCTCCATGTGGGCACCACACCTGAGACCGATGAGGATCTATAGGGATCTGATCTTCGCGATCGTCCTCGCGATGGTCTCTGCGCTACTTCTTCCCAGTAACGCCCACGCCAATATCCCGGCCTCCTTTACCTTCACCGGTTCTGGTTATGGTCATGGCGTCGGCATGAGTCAGATCGGCGCTCGTGGCATGGCAGTCGAAAGTGCGACTGCAACCGAGATACTTGCGCACTTCTATCCAGGGACCGAAGTGGCTTCAGTCAGTGACACTCACGTCATCCGGATCAATATCGGACATCAGCAACGCGATGCGATCATCACCTTACGACCCCTTGATGCGAAGCAGAGCAAGCCACCTCAACTCACTCTCTTCAATGATCGACTTGCTGTCGATCAGATCGCCCTGGAATCAGTGACGATCGGGACATATCTCTCTGACATCACGCTCAATCTCACCTCCAGATCCGACTCGATTGAAGTGAGTCGTTCTTCGAAACTTGCAAAGTACGCAGCTCTCGCCCCGGCAAAACAGTGGACGATCCGTTGGGATAGCGAAACTGTCCTCTCGGTACGAACAAGTGAGCGCACCTACTTGATCCGGTATGGACAGATCAATCTCGCTCATGTGACAAAGAGTGGTTCAGAGGGTCAGATCGAGATCACTGCCTCAATGAGGCTAGGCGATGAGTATCTCTATGGCCTTGGTGAGGTCCCGTCCTCGTGGCCCGCTGCTGCATTGGATGCGCAGGTGATTGCAGCGAGGACTTTCGCGTTGACGAAGATGACGTCCATACGAAAGGCATGTGATTGCAACATCTACAGCACTACCAAGGATCAGAACTTCGTCGGCTTTAGCAAGGAGAGCGAAGCCGTCTATGGAATTCGGTGGAAGCGAGCGGTCGATCGCACGAAGGGTCTTGCGGTTCTCTTCGCCGGTCAACCGATACAGGCCTTCTACTTCAGTAGCAGTGGTGGAATCACACAGAAC
>JBJTGO010000018.1:0-1617 GCA_046093985.1 Actinomycetota bacterium | reverse complement strand
CGAGGACCCGTCTTGGCATTTGCGATCTTGTCGACAACTTGTTGTGAGGCAGCATCCTTGACCTCACCGAAGATGGTGTGTCGGTTATTGAGATGTGGTTGCTTTCCGACCGTTATGAAGAATTGTGAGCCATTGGTATTCGGCCCGGCATTCGCCATTGCTAAGAGGTATGGGCGATCGAATTGAAGTTCTGGGTGAAATTCGTCCTTGAATGAGTAGCCAGGACCACCAGTTCCATCACCGATAGGGCATCCACCTTGGATCATGAACCCAGCAATGACGCGGTGGAAGGAGAGACCGTCGTAGAAGTTCTTCTTCTGCTTCTCTCCTGTGAAAGGTTCCTTCCATTCGATCTCAGCGGTGGCGAGGCCAACGAAGTTCTTCACTGTCTTCGGCGCATGGTTTGGGAAGAGTGTGATCGTGATGTCGCCTTCGGATGTGTGGAGCGTTAGTTCATTCGCTGTCTCGGCCATGTGGACTCCATTGTGATGTGGTTGTGAGTTGAGTGATTTCAAGTCAAACTAGAAGTGGAGACTAGGGGACTTGAACCCCTAACCCCCTGCTTGCAAAGCAGGTGCTCTACCAATTGAGCTAAGTCCCCGAAGAAGAACCGGCTAAATATATTTAGTTTTTCGCTTCGCCGTGGTGGGCCTAAGTGGACTTGAACCACTGACCTCTTCCTTATCAGGGAAGCGCTCTAACCAGGCTGAGCTATAGGCCCGTTTTCACGGACGCCGAAGGCTACCTGAGAGGATGGTAGGAGCCAAAACGAGCCTCTATCAATCGCTATCGGCAACACGGGTTAGTGAGACCACGTGAGTCTCGGAATCCAAATCGACGAGGCGAACTCCCATGGTGTCACGCCCTGTCTCTCTGATCTCCTTCACCTCGGTGCGCATCACAGATCCACTCGATGTGATGACGAGGATCTCGTCCTTGCTACCAACGACAAGTGCACCGACTAAGAGGCCACGTGATGACTCATCAATCTTCGCTGCTTTGACACCGATACCTCCGCGCCCCTGCAGTCGGTATTCCTCAAGATTGGTGCGTTTTGCAAAACCACCATCGGTTGCGGTGATGAGGAATCTCTCTCTTTGTTCTTTGGAGATAACGACCATAGAGAGAAGGTGATCGCCTTTGCGGAACTTCATTCCAATGACACCACTCGTGGAACGACCCATAGGACGAAGTGAGGAATCATCAGCGGTAAAACGAAGGGACATTCCTTGTTCAGAGATGAGAAGTAGTTGATCATCATCGGTGACCGTTGCCGCCGAGATGACTTCATCGCCATCCTTGAGAGCGATAGCGATCAGACCACCACTTCGGTTCGAGTCATACTCTGATAGAGGTGACTTCTTGTCCATTCCACTTCGAGTCGCGATGACAAGATATGGGAGGCTCGCATAATCACGGAGCGAGATGACCTGTGCAATTTTTTCAGCAGGTTTGAAAGCAAGGAGATTGGCAACGTGTTGGCCGCGAGCATCGCGTCCTGCATCAGGAAGTTCATGCACTTTTGCCCGATAGACCCGCCCCTCATTGGTGAGGAAGAGGAGCCAGTCATGGGTTGATGCCACGAAGAAGTGCTCGACGACATCATCTTGTCTCAGT
>JBJTGO010000017.1:0-2780 GCA_046093985.1 Actinomycetota bacterium | reverse complement strand
TCTGTCCTTGCCATCAATCAACCTTTGATGTCACTCGAGCCGCTGAAGTCATCTTTGGACCGGCGGCGAGACCGTTGCCGCAACTTCCCATCACCGTCGATGCCGAGGGTTATCTCGTGGCAAAGGCACCATTCAATGAAGCAGTCGGACCTAGTTTCTGGGGGCGTGATTCCGCATGAAAGCACGTGAGAGAGCCGCGGGTGCGGTAGCAAATTACATCGACGAGCGCACCGGCGCTGCGAAGTGGATGAAGAAAACCTTGACCAAGGTCTTCCCAGATCACTGGTCATTCATGCTTGGCGAGATCGTGATGTATTCATTCATCATCTTGTTGCTCTCCGGCACCTTCTTGACCTTCTGGTTTGACCCTTCCATGCGAGAGGTCGAGTACGAAGGTTCATATGAGCCGCTTGAGGGCGTTCACATGTCCGCTGCATATGCATCAGCACTGCATATCTCCTTCGATGTCCGTGGCGGCCTTTTGATGCGCCAAATCCATCACTGGGCTGCCTTGATCTTCCTCGCTGCGATGGTGGCACATCTCTTACGTGTCTTCTTCACCGGCGCATTCCGTAAACCTCGTGAGATGAACTGGATCATTGGAGTTGGCCTCCTCACGCTTGGCATCGTCGAAGGATTCCTCGGTTACTCACTTCCAGACGATCTCCTTTCTGGAACAGGAATCAGAATCGCCGAGGCGATCATGCAAGCGATTCCTGTCGTCGGCTCCTACATCTCCTATTTCGTCTTCGGTGGCGCCTTTCCGGGCGAGCTCTTCATCCCGCGCATCTATGTGGCGCACGTGCTCTTGATCCCCGGCATCTTCCTAGCGCTGATCACCGCTCACTTGATGTTGGTCTGGTACCAGAAGCACACGCAATATCCAGGACCTGGCCGTACCGAACGCAATGTTGTCGGATATCCACTCCTTCCTGTCTACATGGCAAAGGCTGGAGGATTCTTCTTCATCGTCTTTGGCTTCACCGCATTTCTAGGCGCAGTTGCTCAGATCAATCCAATCTGGGTCTACGGTCCCTATACCCCTGCCCAAATTGGAGCAGGCTCGCAGCCTGACTGGTACATGGGTTGGCTTGATGGGCTGGTGCGAATGGCACCACCTATAGAGACACATGCTTTCGGATTCACGATCTCTTGGAACATCTTGATCCCGGGCTTGATTGTTCCTGGCATCATCTTCACTTTGATGGCGCTCTATCCCTTCATAGAGAGTTGGATTACGGGAGACAAGCGGGAGCATCATCTCCTTGAGCGTCCGCGCAACAATCCGAATCGAACAGCGATCGGTGCCATGTCGCTCACTTTCATCTTGGTGACGCTCATCAATGGTGGCAATGACCTTCTTGCGACGCACTTCGATCTCTCGATCAACCAGATCATGTGGTTCAGTCGTATCGGAGTCTTCGTACTTCCTCCGATTGCCTTCGTTGTGACGAAGCGAATCTGTCTAGCCCTGCAACGAGCTGATCGTGAGATGGTCCTGCACGGCAAGGAGAGCGGTCGCCTTGTCATGCTTCCACATGGAGAGTTCATCGAAGTACATACGCCCCTCTCCCCGGAGAAGGCCTACACCTTGACCCAACACGAGCAGTTGCCACCGCTGACTGCTCCTGAGAGCGATCCACGAGGTGTCGCATTACCGAGAGGAATTAGAAATCGGATTCGTGCTCGTTGGTCTGCTGCCGCATCAGAGCAAGTGGCAAAGCCAACGGTCGACGAATTGAAAGAGATCGAGCACCACTAGACGGTTCTCACAAGAAGGTCTGTTATTGGCCTTCGACAACCTGCTTCAACCGAACGAGTGACTTCGCGATCACCTTAGGGTTTCTTTCGAGTGCACCTGTGACCTCGAGCCACTTCTTCGAACGAGATGGCCGTCCATCGAATATCTCCCGCACCAGAGTGCCACCGCCCTCGCAAGGGGTGAGTTGATATCGCCACTCCCACTTCATCAAGTGGCGCCAGGCGATCTCTCGATCTTCTTCGAAGGATACGACCTCGTTGGTGATGCGATATGGGAAGCCCACTTTCATCGCCATACCAAATTTGGCACCCTTATAAAGGCGCTTAGGTCCCTTGAGGACACGCTGGATCGTCCTCGATCCATCTACGAGTGCGTGCTTCTCTGGGTCTGCAAGGAGATCGAAGATCTTTCGTGGCGATGCCGCTATCTCTATCTCGGCTGCGAGAACAAGTGGGTCACCGGTTTCGAGAATCGTTGCGCGAGGCTTCTCTGCGCTCATGCTTCTTCCTGTCCGTGAGGTCAGTTAGTGGTCTTGATATTCAGGCTTCTCGTACTCCAAGACGAAGCCCATGACCGAGAGGATAAGTGCCCCCACTCCGATAAGGAAGAGCCACCAGCCGATGACAAGTCCAAAGGCGGTCAAGGTGGCGCAGAATCCGATAGCTAGTGGCCACCACGAATATGGTGGAAAGACTCCAATCTCCCCAGCGCCCTCGGCGATCTCCGCTTCGAGGCGATCCTCAGGCAGGTTGTTACCGAGGCGACGCTGTGTGAACCAGAAGTAGAAGGCGATGATCAACGCGAGCCCAGCGCTCAGTGGGAGTGCGGTCAATCCGACAACTTCTCCACCCTGCTGCCAATAGACCAGGGTCACGATGACATAGAAAATGAAGAGGAAGCCGAAGAGTTGCCACCCGAATCTCATCGATCAATGTCCCGTCTCGGTCTTGATATGTGGGTAGTGAAGGTCGAAGGCAGGGCGCTCGGAACGTATCTTCGGGATGCTGTGGAAGTTATG
>JBJTGO010000016.1:0-8208 GCA_046093985.1 Actinomycetota bacterium | reverse complement strand
GTTCAAGCCGACCTTCGTCCTTGCAGTGCCTCGAATTTTCGAGAAGGTATATAACGGTGCTGAAGCGAAGGCGGATGCAGCAGGAAAGGGTGCGATCTTCCGCAAGGCAGCAGATGTCGCGATCGCTTATAGCGAAGCGCTCGACACTGGAAAGATGTCAGCCGGTTTGAAGTTCAAGCATGCGCTCTTCGACAAGTTGGTCTTCTCGAAGATTCGCCACTCACTTGGCGGACGTGTCGAGGCTGCTATCTCCGGTGGCGCTCCACTCGGCGTGCGTCTCGGTCACTTCTTCCGTGGTGCAGGTGTTCGTGTCCTTGAAGGTTATGGACTCACTGAGACCACTGCAGGTGCGACACTCAATCTCACCACTGCGCACAGAGTCGGTTCGGTCGGTCGTCCGATCCCTGGCACCACGATCAAAATCGCTGAGGACGGCGAAGTTCTGATCAAGGGTGGAATCGTGATGCGTGGCTATTGGCAAAACGATGCCGCCAACAGTGAGGTCTTCACCTCCGACGGCTACTTCCGCTCCGGCGACTTAGGCAAACTCGATGATGAGGGTTATCTCTACATCGTTGGCCGCAAGAAGGAGTTGATCGTCACTTCTGGTGGCAAGAACGTAGCTCCAGCAGTGCTCGAAGATCGTCTCCGTGCTCATCCTCTCGTAAGCCAGTGCATGGTCGTCGGTGACAATCATCACTACATCGCAGCACTTGTGACCATCGATCCTGAAGCGATCAAGACATGGATCACTGCGAATAAGAAGGATGGAGCGACCCTCGCAGAGTTGGTCAACGATCCTGATCTCATCTCAGTCATACAAACCGCTGTCGACGAAGCAAATAAGGCGGTCAGCCGTGCTGAGTCAATCAGGAAATTCACGATCCTTCCGGTGGATTTCACGATCGCAGGTGGACATCTGACTGCGAAGCTCTCGGTCAAACGACACGTGGTAGCGAAGGAATTCGCCGCCGAGATAGAAGCACTGTTTGCCTGATCTCGTCCCAACGGACGAAGAAACTCGTCACGAGCGATTACGTATCGCTCGTGACCTGCATGACACGGTCGCACAGCGACTTGCAGGTCTTGGTTTTGCCCTCGATGCCACGGTCGCCGATGAGGCAATTCCCCCGGATCGTAAGCGCTCACTACGTGAGATCAGATTCCAACTGAGAGAGATCGTCGAAGAACTTCGTGACGAGATCCTCGCGCTTAGAAGTGACCAATCAAGTTCGATCGAAGAGTGGCTCCGTGATCGACTCGCGCTTGAAATCGATTGGAAAACTATCGATCCCCTCAACATAGATAGTCGCGGGCGCGAAGAGCTCCAGTACATACTCCTCGAGCTGTTACAGAATGCGATCTCCCACCAGGGAATCTCAAGTGTCCGCATCGAAGAACTCACGACGAGTCTTACCGCGAACTATTTCGATACGACAGGGCTAAGTAGCAAACGAGAATCTAACTTGCCATCGTTCGGTCGAGTCGGACTTCACGAAAGATTGATTCGTCTTGGCGCCCATCTTGAAGAGTCGGAGGGAGGTTTCGTCATCCGTTGGAAGATGTAGTAGATAAAGATTCACCCATAAGGCTCCTTATCGTCGATGACCACGCGGTCGTCCGTGAAGGAGTTGCTCGAGCCTTGACCGCAATCAGAAGTGATTCGATAGTTACCCACGCAACGACGCTCTCTGAAGCGCAGTCACGATTGGCTGCCGAGGATTTCGATGTCGCGATCGTAGATATCCATCTTGCCGACAATTCTGGACTGGAGCTCGTGCTCTGGATCCGCGAGAACTCACTGACCATGGGTGTGATCGTCTTCTCCATGAACAACCATCCGGAGTACATCCTGGCTGCGATGGATAACGGAGCATCAGGATTTCTCGATAAGAGCGCGCCTATCTCCGAGTTGATGGCGATGATTGAGATCGTGGTGCGCAGTCCCCTGATGTTCCAATGCAAAGATCTACAACGAGCCCTCGCCTATCGAAGATCTAAGACCACTCTCACGGCGCGAGAGGTGGAGATCCTTCAACTTCTTCCGACCGGCAAGACATATACCGAACTGGCGGAGGCACTCTTTATCAGCGAGAGCACTCTCAAGACACATCTTCAATCGATCTATCGAAAACTCATGGCACGCAACCGCCTCGAGGCGATCAACGAAGCAAGGCGGCTCGGAATTCTGCCGCCCATCGATCCCAACTCCAGTGAGAGATGACCCAATCCCTCCCCTTCGCACCCATTGAGCGGGCCAACGAGGGCTCTCGCAGCAACTGAGCGCACGCGTTGGTGATGGAATCAACATCATCTCCATCGACGAGCAACCCAGTTTCACCATCGATCAATGCATCAGGTGCCCCGCCCGATCGCCCGACGATGACAGGCAGAGCGCAACTGCTCGCTTCGAGATAGACGATCCCAAGTCCTTCCACTTCCAGACCTGCCAAACGATCTCGAGAAGGCATGGCGAAGATGTCAGATATCGAGAGATAGAGCGGGAGTTGCTCGAGTGGGAGCCTGCCAAGAAAAGTGATGGCTTCTAGAACTCCGAATCGCATTGCGAGCGATTCAAGTCGTGCTCTATGAGGCCCCTCCCCTACAAGGAGAAGATGCACTTTGGGGAACTCTTCTCGGAGTCGAGCAAGCGCTTGAACCAATCGATCCTGTCCCTTTCGATGGACGAGACGTCCCACCGAGATGATCACTTGCTTCTCTTCCAACCCTAGTTGAGCACGCAATACGCTCTTCTTCGCAGCATCGTCGATGGGAGCGAAGTGATAAGTATCGATTCCAGGAGCGATTTGAATCAACTTGTGGCGATCGCGCTTCGCCACTGCCTTACTGATCTCATCTTTCGTATATCTAGTGAGGTAGCCGACCACGTCGAGAGAGCGTGCCATGATTCGGATCAGATAGGAGAAGGGTGGAATTTTGGCCCACCAGACCTCATGGCCATGCGTCAGCGAAAAGGCTTTCAAACCGTGTCTCTTGCGTTTGAGTATCGGTGACATGAGAGCCAAAGGAGCAGCCGCTCCAAACCAAAGGTGCGTCACCTCTTCCGCTTCAATAATCTGTGAAATTGATGTGATGACACGTGGTGTCGGTAACAAGATCCGACTCTTATCTCGCACGATCGCAACGCCGTGCTCTCTCTGCCATGTTGCATCATGATCTGTGGCGTCATCTTGGTGCGATGTGTAAACGATCGTTGATCCAAAATCCATGCGCTCTAGAAGGCCCATCACAAATGTCTCAATTCCTCCGGCCCTTGGACCGAAGTCATTAGTGATGAGAAGGATCTTTTGGTTAGAGGCGCCTTGCACCGACATATGGCTTTCGTCCGAACCAAGAACCAAATGTCGCGACCTGTACTCGCGCTCCTGGGCGTGGAGCATGGACCATCTTGTTGCCACCAAGATAGATGCCAACGTGGGAGATCGGGCGACCGAAGAAGATGAGATCTCCCGGCTTGAGCGCGCTTCGAGCGACGCTCTTGCCGCGATTGAACTGCGCTCGGGAGGAGTGCGGTAGCGAGACTCCTGCAGATTGGAATGCACGCATCGTCAGTCCACTGCAATCCCACCTCGTCGGTCCTGCGGCTCCGAAGACGTAGTTGTCACCGATCTGATTCATCGCATAACGAAGTGCGATGCCGGCTCGACCTGAGACTGAATTGAGACCCTTTGCAGCGGCCAATGAACGCCGCTGGGCCTCATCTTGCTCCTTCTTATTGAGGGCCGCGAGGCGAGCGCGATCTTCCTTACGAAGTTTGTTGAGTAGGGCTTGTGCCTCTTTGAGCTTGGACTGAGCGAGCGACGCTTGCTTGCGATAGCGCGCCTCGGTAGCAGCGACGATCTTGACCTTCTGCTCTACCGTGATGGAGGTCGCTTCAAGGCGTTGCTTGGCAACTGCGTACTTTCGCAACTGTGAAGCCTTACGCCGAGTGACTGCTTCAAGCGAGCCGGCTGCAGAAAGATAAAGGGTGGGATCTTGGGAGAAGAGAAGTTCTAGAGAATCAGAGAGTCCACCGTTCATGTACTGAGAGTTAGCAATCGCGCCCAGCGACTGTCGAAGTTTCTCGAGAGAGGCTTTCTGATCGGCCTCCTCCGCCTGAACTGAAGAGAGTTGCTTCTTGAGATTTGCCAATTGAACTTTGGCGGCCTGCGCACCTTCTGCTGCTTCCGCAGCATCCTCTTGGAGCATGATGACTTGGGCGCGCACCTCTTCGATGGTCTGCTTCGCCTGCGCCGGAGTGGCTAAGGAAGCAGCGAGCGCGAGGGCTAGGGCAAGTACTGGTGCTACCGCTGGGCGGCTCGTGCCTCTCGTGCGCAACATGTGTCGGAGGGTAACGGCAGGGGTCTTGGCCTCTCAATCTGAGAGGGAGGCGTCACGCGTGAATCAGCCGAAATTCACAGGGAGGAAGCGCATCGGAGGCACCAATCCACGTGATGAGAGAAGCGCGAGCGCCTGATCAGTCACAGGATCAGTCGCTTCTCCAACTACCGAGCCGAGTTTCTTCGCAGATGCGGCAAGGGAGTCAATCGAGATGATGACGGAGACGACGCAATCGTTACATGCTTCGTTCTCGACAAGGTTTGGATCGTAGAGGGCACAAGATTCGCAATCGATGATCATGGGGGTAAGGCTAGGTTTGACCACTGACATGAACCCAAAGCAGATCCCAGAGACGATTCCCGCCCGGGTCGAGGTGATCGCCCTGCTCCTCATTGACCCGAGTGGGCGAGTTTCTCAGGGCCCGAGTTCGAGACCGCTCAGCTCCCCCGAGGATCGCCAGCGATTTCTCTCACTCCGTGGCTGGGGCGATTGCATCGTGGTCGGTAGGAGGACTTGGGAGTCCGAGTCCTACGCGAAGACCAAGGTCCCCGTCATCGTTTACTCCCGAGAGCCTGATCCGATCCAGGAGTGGAACCGTGAGATCGAACGATTACAGAGGGAACATGGACCACGTATCGTCGTTGAAGCAGGTCCAGAACTCTTGGAACAGTTTCTGAGGGCTGGCGTCATCGACCGCCTCTATCTCACCAGGACATCGCGTATCAGTAGTGATGAAGAGAGCCCCCGTTTCCACTTTGATCTTCTCAAGTCAGAGGGAGAGATGGAATTGATCGAAAGCGTTGAAGGAAGTGAAGACATCTTCGAGGTCTACCAAAGAAAGAATCTCTCAACCCGATAGGAATTCGTTCGCTCTCGCTTAGCCGAGAGCGATTGTGGCAACTCCCGTCACGGCAGCGATGACGCCGACATATTGGATCCTATGAAGTCGCTCCTTGAGGATTCCGAATGCGAGCATCGCCGTAACGATGGGAAAGAGTGATCCGAGGACGATCGCGATGGAGACAAGTCCCCGAGTCGTCGCAATACCGAGAGTGAGGTTTGCAAGGAAGTCTGCGATGCCGACGAAGATGAGAGCTGGGTAGTCGCGGAATGAGAAACCACCGGTAGTGCGAAAGTAGAGCGCCAGCAAGATCACGATCGTCACGGATGCGACTCGCATCGAAGTCATGGTCAGAAGTGGAGCTGTCTCAGATCCTTTCCAAAGGAATGTAAGCGAGAGACCGAAGAAGACGGCTGCCATCACACCGAGGAGAACGGGACGAAAAGTCGCACCCTTCAATTCCGGTCCACTTGCCATGAACGCTCCCGAGAGTGCGATCGCCATGCCAAGGAGTTGGATTGAAGAAGCGCGTTCACCGCCGATGAAGGCGATCATCAGCGGGATCAAGGCTGAGAGCGAGGCGATGGGTGCCACCACGCCCATGCGACCGGTGGCAAGCCCGGTGTAGAGCGAGACCAGACCGATGAATCCTGTGAGTCCTGCGATGACACCGGAGATGAAGAATCCATCGAATTCCAATGTTGGCGTCAGATAGGAACCAGTCGCTGCAACTGCGATGAGAGCGAAGGTGAGACCGAAGACTTGAGAAAGACCTGTGACCGCGAGCGCTTTGTATCGCTTGGAGAGATTTCCGCCAAGAAAATCAGATGTTCCCCAGAGCACGCTTGATAGAAGTGCAAGGAGCGCTGCCATGACGCGCGAGCCTACACGCGCCTCCCTCGAATCATGATGAGGGACTTCTACCCTTCTCCCATGGGTGAGATTGCGAATTTCTTCTCTCAATTCAAGGATGAGATGGCTGCTCTTGAATTGCGCAATGAGATCTTGCTCGAAGAGGTCCCACCTCCGACGAAACTCGCGCCACTGGCGTACGCGGTCACTGCCGATATCCCATTGAGTGACGATCAGGATCCCGATAGCGATGATGGCGATTACGCCACCGGTCGATTCGTACTCCTCGCAGACCCCGACTACAAAGAGGCTTGGCAAGGTGAATTCCGGGCCGTCACATTCGTCCGCGCACCAATCGACGATGAGATGGCCTTCGATCCGATGCTCAACGATGTCGGCTGGAGTTGGCTTGAGGATGCGTTACGTCATGAAGATGCCAACGCGATCGCTTTGAGTGGCACGGTGACTCGAGTTGCGAGCAAATCCTTTGGGCAATTGGCGCCGCAACCCGATCAATCTGAGATCGAGATCCGAGGCTCGTGGGCACCGACGGAAGGCGCGCTTCTGATCAACCATGCAAGGGCATGGATCACCCTCTTGGAGATGGTGGCAGGGGTTGTGCCGCTACCCGAAGGTGTCGCAACGCTCTCCCGCCGTCGTTAGTCGAGGTTGAAGACGCTGATCACTCAACACAACGAGGTCCGGCATGAGTGATGGGGATGATGTGAGTCAAGAGATCGAAGAACCAGTCCAGTCCTTCCCGCTCCATCGCCCGCGCTTTGAGTTGGCTCCTCTCGTCACTTCGGCTGAGCACTTTGAAATGGCGATCAAGGAGTTGAGTGAGGGAAGTGGCCCGCTAGCGGTCGATGCTGAACGAGCGTCGGGCTATCGCTACTTCGCCAATGCTTACCTCTTCCAGTTCTACCGGAGAGGAAGCCGGATCTTCCTACTCGATCCGACCACGCTCCTTGAGGAGAAGGACCTGATTGATCGATTCAATCAACTTCTAGGAGATGAAGAGTGGATCATCCATGCAAGCACACAGGATCTGCCTTGCATCCGTGAATTTGGTTTCTCGCCACGCCACCTCTTCGATACCGAGTTAGGAGCGCGTCTAGCGGGTTTACCTCGCGTTGGCCTTGGTCCACTGACCGAGCAATTGCTCTCCCTCTCGCTTGCGAAAGAACATAGCGCCGTCGACTGGTCGATACGACCACTTCATCCGGAGTGGAAGAACTACGCCGCATTGGATGTCGATGTACTCCCCGACCTTCGTGATGCTGTGGTCGCAATCCTTGAGAGTCAAGGAAAGATAAAGCTTGCAACGGAAGAGTTCGCCTCCATTCTCAATGCGAAAGAACCCGAGCCACGGCGAGATCCTTGGCGTCGCACCTCGGGTATCCACCATGTGAAAGGAAGAAGAGGCCTTGCCATCGTCAGAGAGCTCTGGATGGAGCGGGATCGAATCGCTCGCGAACGCGACATGGCTGCAGGTCGCCTCTTCCCTGACTTTGCGATCTCAGATATTGCCATCGCATCGAGAGACCTCTCGGATCAAGAGTTCCTTGCGAGCGCCAAGGAGATCTTCCATGGCTCTCAGCACTTCCAGCGCCACTATCGGAAGTTCAAGAAGGAGTTCTTTAGCGAATGGAGTGGCGCCATCGTTAGAGCTCTCACCCTTCCTGATGAGAAGTTGCCCCCGATGCGCGCCACAAGCGATGCGCTACCTCCGGTGAAGATCTGGAAGGAGCGAGCCCCACTTGCTTATGCACGGCTGACCCATGCGCGATTCAATCTCCAGGAAGTGGCCAGCGAAATCTTGATGCCGCTCGAGAATCTCATCTCCCCCGAGATCGTCCGACGCATTACCTGGCTGAGCGAGAGGAAGGAATTCACGAGCGCATCGCTCGAGAAGAACCTTGCTGAACTCGGTGCCCGCCCATGGCAGATCGAACGGAGCCTTGATGCCATCTTCAGAGCGCTCCAGGAGAGTGAGCCGCGGATAGTCCCGGAGGCCACTACCGATGAGGACGATTCGACTTCCCTAGCCTGATACTGGCAAGTAACATAGCGGAATCGCGCATTCGTCCACGGCGCGCGGCGAGGAAGGCTTTTCCATGGAAAAAGTACATCTGATCGATGCCGTTAGGACTCCTTTCGGCAAAGCAGGAAGT
>JBJTGO010000015.1:0-1853 GCA_046093985.1 Actinomycetota bacterium | reverse complement strand
GCATCCGATCCCATCCGATCCAAGACTTTCTTTCCGATCCTGGTCATGATCCGCATCGATGCGACGACATAAGCGCTATCTGTGATTTCGACTCCGAACATCGGATTCTTCGCCTCGAGCGATCCCATGCAGAACGGGATGACATACATGGTTCGGCCACGCATCGATCCGCGATAGAGAGCACGCATCGTCGATTTCATCTCATCGGGCGCAACCCAGTTATTGGTAGGTCCGGCATCGGCTTCGTCTACGGAGCAGATATAGGTGCGATCCTCGACGCGTGCGACATCATCGGGATCAGAGGCGCACCAAAAAGAGTTCGGCTTCTTCTTCAAAGGTACGAAGGTGCCATGTGCGACGAGTTGATCGGTGATTGATTTCCACTCGTCATCACTGCCATCGACGATATAGATGTCATCTGGTTCAGTGAGAGCGGCGACTTCTGCGATCCATGCTGCGAGCACGCGATGTTCCACGCGCTTGACTGCAGCATCGGCTGATAGAGCCTGGATCGCCATTGATCCTCCTCGGTAGAAACCTCACTATAGGAGCGAGGGCTCGCTACGGAAAAGTCCGCGCCTTGTCTCATCAGTCACACTCGAACCGCGCTAGGCTCGTTCGGTACGCGCAGAGTGAGGGGTCAAGCGTTGAGAATTCGCCGAGCGAACAAGGACGACGCCCCGGTCATCCTTCAATTGATCAAGGAGCTCGCCGAGTACGAACGAGCCCCGGACGCAGTCGAGGCAACCGAAGCCGATCTCCTTGCCACGCTCTTTGCCACCGATCCCAGAGTCTTCTGTGATCTCATTGAACTGGAGGAGGAATCGGAGGAGGGGCAATCAAGAGTCGTTGGCATGGCGCTTTGGTTCCTCAACTACTCGACCTGGCAAGGCAAACATGGGATCTATCTCGAAGACCTGTTCGTGAAACCAGAATTTCGTGGCCGCGGTTATGGCAAGGCGCTACTGGCACATCTTGCGCGCGTCTGTGTCGAAGCAGGATACGGAAGATTGCAATGGTGGGTCTTGGACTGGAACCAGAGCGCAATCGACTTCTATAAGAGCATCGGCGCTGAAGCGATGGATGAGTGGACTGTCTATCGCGTCAGCGGCCGGGCGCTCGCCAACTTGGCGCAGAGTTGACAATACCCTAGGGGGTATCTGTTATCCTCCGGGCCATGGCAACTAAGACTCTGGCAAGACCGAAGAGATCGAACCCAAAGAGTTCGAGCAAGAAGAAAGTCGGTCACATTCTCTCCGATCAGACTCAAGTCGATGAGATCACCAAGCGAGTGAAGCGAGCACATGGCCAACTTGGCGCGGTCGCAAGGATGCTCGAAGAGGGTCGTACCTGTGACGAGATCGTCACACAGATGGCGGCAGTGACGAAGGCAGTCAATACAGCAGCATTCGCGCTGATCTCAGCCAATCTCAAAGAATGTGTCGAAGCAGGTCGTCCCGATGCTAAAGCAATGACGACCAACCTCCAGAAACTCTTCAACACACTGGTCTAAGAAAGTGAAGATCGAAGAGAGGAATTCCATGAAGAAGTCACGCGTCGTTGCCATGTTGATAGCCATTGGAGTAGCCCTTGGCCTCGCCTTGACCGGTTGTTCGTCGAGTGAGTCAACTTCACCACAACTAGGTATCGAGGATTTCGCAGCAAAAAGTGCGGAGGCAGGCGTGGTCGTGCTTGATGTCCGCACCCCTGCTGAGTTCGCAGAGGGTCATCTCGCCAATGCCATCAATATCGACTTCCAGAGTGGGAATTTCGAAGCCGAGATATCTGCATTGGATAAGACAGCTACCTATGCCGTCTATTGCCGAAGTGGAAATCGTTCAGGCCAAGCGGTC
>JBJTGO010000014.1:0-14216 GCA_046093985.1 Actinomycetota bacterium | reverse complement strand
CGGACGTGGTCTCCATGCAGACGCGAAGCGCTTCTCTCGAGGGTACGGGAGAGATAACCCTGCGCGATCTGATCAAGGAGTCACTGCGCATGCGACCATCACGCTTGGTGGTCGGTGAAATTCGCGAGGCGGAGTCGCTTGATCTTTTGATCGCCCTGAATTCTGGGATTCCGGGTATGGCAACCATCCATGGCAACTCTGCTCGCGATGCAGTGAGGAAGTTACAAACACTCCCACTCCTTGCCGGCGAGAACATCTCATATCAGTTCATCGCGCCTACGGTCGCACGGTCGATTGATTGGGTGATACATGTTGGTATTGATCCCAAGAGTGGAGTCAGGAGATTGCGTGAGATCTGCGAGGTGACTGGTCGTATTGAAGGAGATGCTCTTGAGATCGAGCAGCTCTATTCCTGGAGTGAGCCCCCCAGAGGGATCGGGAGTGCATCATGAAGGAATCAGAGATCTCTTCAAAGCTCTCACCTCGAGTGAAGCAATGGCTCTATCTTCTCGCCACCGTGGTCGTTGCCTTTCCGATCTCGCTCATCCTCACGCAATCGACGGTCATGGCCTCCGCTATCTCAACAGTGGCACTTGCACTTCCCATTGAGATGACTCGTTTGCGCCGAGCGAAGGCGTTGAAGGCAGAGCGCGAAGCATGGCCGATAGCGATCGATCATTTGATCTCCGCGGTGAGCTCTGGCATCTCAATTCCGCAGGCGCTCAATGATTTGATCGAGCGAGGTCCAGAGGCTCTCACGCGACAATTCGCTGAGATCAAGAGGGCGATTGATTCTGGCGTCGCTTTTCATGATGCGCTTCGAATGGCGAAGCGTAGGTTTCATACGTCAGCAGCTGATCAAGTCCTGGAAGTACTCATCATCGCTCGGGTGACGGGATCTTCGAATGTGGGAACCATCTTTCGCACCTTAGGGGAGTTCCTCAGGCAAGAGAATGCAATGCGAGCGGAGATCGAAGCGCGCCATGGATGGGTTCGCTCCTCAGCGAGTCTCGCTGCAATCGCTCCCTGGGCGCTGCTCGTCATCCTCTCAGCACAGCCGACAACGCGAGCTGCCTTCACTACCTCGACCGGGCTCTACATATTGATACTCGGCGTCGCACTGACAGCGGTTGCCTATCTCTGGATGAACCTTGTCGGGCGACTACCCGAGGTACCACGTGCTCTCGCTTGACGGCCTAGCGATGAACGGCCTAGCGATGAACGGCCTAGCGATCACCTCACTAGCGCTCCTTCTCTTCACGCCGATCATCCTGCTCGGTGCTGACTATCTCTTTGATGAGGCGCTCAAGGTGAAGGCAGGACTGAAGAACGCACCGCACTATCGAGCCTTTCTCTATCTCTCAGTGATCGCGATCTCACTCATCGTCATACTGGCATCGCAGGGTTCCTACTCTTATTTTGAGACTTTTCGAGTCACTGGTGAGAGCCTGATATGGGTCTTTGCAACAGCGCTGCTCGCATTCTTCTTTGGTAAGTCCATCCTCAAGCAGTCGTGGTCTTCGCGCGAGCGGGATCGAATCGAACGCCTCGATCTAGAACTACCCCAGTATCTAGAGATGTTTTACATCTTGATCACCTCTGGGATGAGCGTTCTCTCAGCTCTTCGAGTCTTGAGTCAGGGGAGTTCATCGTTGGGCGACGAAGTGGGCACGGGTACTGCTCTGGTTCTTGTGGGTTCTTCAGGTTCAAATGCCAGAGAGGTGAGTGGGAGAGATTCCTTGATAAGGGAGCGCCAGATCAAGGCCGGCACACGCAGTTCAGTTAGTTCTATCCCTTTGAATCAAGGCCGCTCTGAGATGAAAGCCGTGGTGAGCGAGATCTTGCGAGGGGTCGAAGAGGGCCTCTCCATCGAGCGAGCACTCGATAACGCAGTGATGCGCGCTGGCTCGGAGCAACTCCGTCGATTTGGAGATGCAGTGATACTCGGGATGGAACGCGGAAGTTCGATGGGCCAGACTCTTCGGAATCTCATCAATGAGACCCGTACACAAAGCAAGGTCCTGGTGATGCAACGCGCAGGTAAAGCAGAGATCAAACTATTGATACCAGTTGTCTTTCTCATACTTCCCATATCGGTGATCTTTGCAATCTGGCCTTCTTACGTGAACTTGGCATCGATCATGGGCGGTTAGGAGATTCTTATTGAGTTGAGGGGTATTCATGGGACTCCAATGATCTTGAATTATCACAACTCCGAACAAGTAAGCAGAGACAGAAAACAGAGACAGGTACCGAAGCACAATTCATGGAAGGAGAATGGTCATGAGGAATCGATCAATGGAACTGGGAGCTGAACTCTTTCGACAAGGGTTCATGGCGATGGATTATCTGGAGATGCGGTTTATCTCGCCCATCTTCACGCGGGACGAGATAGGTCAGCGAAGTCGATCACTCGAAACACGGAGATCTGATGCCGATGAAAGTCGCCTCATGCAAGTCCCGGGGGTTGATCTCCGACTTTGCACGGAAGGTGAAGACTCGAAGAGAGTGGCGAATCGCAGTGGAGGAGACGAGAAGCGCTCAACTGCGGCATCTGCCACGCGATCTACGGCGCGATCTACTACGCGGTCTAGTGCGCGCTCAACTTTGCGCGACTACCTGGTGAGCGATCGTGGCGACGTGCCGGGCTGGGTCTTGGTGGTACTGATGACGACCGGTTTGGTAACCGCGATATGGGCAGTTGCTGCACCGCGCCTCAACACAATCTTGAGAAACAGCCTCGACTCCATGAACAACATCCGATGAAGAAATTTCGATGAAGAAATGATGAAGGAAGAGCCTCCATGCTGAAGCCCTTTGAGCGCCGATTCCTCGACCACTTCACCTCTGCGATCAAGGAGGATCGGGGTTCGGTAGAAGCAGGGCTGACATTGATTCCACTCACCATTCTCTTTCTGGCGTCGGCTCAACTTGTCTTCGCTGCTCAATGGGGCGGCGCGCAGCAGATGCGACAGCAAAGCGATACCAATCGAGTCGCAATCACAGGTTTGGTCGGTCTCTTTGGCAGGGAGTCGACTCAAAGTCGAGGCAATTCTGGGACGGCGAGTGTGCAGTATCTTCCACTTCTAGGCGGCGGCCATCTCGTCATCTCTGAGCGCACACAGTCGGTTCCGCTGATCGCAAATTTCAGTGGACTCAATGGTCAGCAATTCTTCTTCAGAAAACGCGTAGCGGCGGTGAGTGAGGTCTTCACCAGGTGATGCGAGAAGGTGGATTTTTTCTTGAGATCTGAACTCAAGGCGTGGTTACGAGATGAACGGGGAAGCGCCACTGTCGAGATGGTGATCTTTGCGATGCCGCTCTTCATTCCCTTGATCATGTTGGCCTCGCACCTCACCGCAGTATCAGCATCCAAAATCGAGATTTCACATCTGGCCAGGACCTCATTACGTGCCTTCGTGACAGCCCCTTCAACGCCACTGGGTCATGCTCGCGTGCAACAAGTTCTTCAGGTTGCTGACGCCGGCGCAAGAGGACTCTGGGCACTCGATCCTGATGCAAACTCTGGCTCTGAAGCGAATGTTGGGACGCGATTCGCATACCTCATCGAGTGCCGGAGGAATCCCTGCATCCAACCCTCCAATCGCATCCGAATCACAGTCGAGGATCGCATCATTGGTAGCAAGGTTGCTGCCTCACTCACCACGGATCAATGGATCCAGGGTGAGTCTGGGTATACGCCTACCGAAAGCCAATTTCTTGGTTTGAGAGATGTTGCAGATGTTGAAGAGCGAATCTCACCATTTCTCGATGCCAAAGACTTGATCGACCAGGCTCGTGAGATCCTGAAAACGCTCCCCTCGAGATAGGTATCCATTTCAAGTGAGGGTTTCAGTGAATGAACTCAAGCGAGTTCGGGATCTTTTCAGGGAGGATTCTGGCAGCGTCACTCCATTGATCATCACATACTTCCTCATCACACTGATCACTATCTTTATCGGCATCAACATAACTCACGCGTCGCTCGAGAGGAGACACTTGACCCTTGCGATAGAGGCTTCACTCCAGAGAGCGAGTCAGGCAATCGATGATGCGAGTTACTACTCCGGATATGTGGAGCGGAATAGATCGAATTTTCGATCAAGAGGTGTCACGACTTTCGTGCCGATTGATTGCAGCGCAGCTAGGAAGATCTTTGATGAGGAGTTCTCCACACAGTGGGCCTTGACGAAAGCGCTCAATCTGCCAGATCTATCGAAGAGTCCGCAGTCAGAGAGCTACTTCAATTCAATTCCCGGTCTTCAGCCGGAATCACAGCGCCTCGGGATCAGTAGACCCGTCTCGACGCCACAGCTCCTCTCCTTTAGCTGTGACGGAAAGACCCTCGCCGCCTCGGTTGAGTTACTGGTTGAGCTTCCATTTCGAATTTCCTTCGCTGGAGTCGATCTGGCTAAGTACTCTCGCCAACTCGCATCTGTTGAAGTGGGGTTGGTGCTGAGCGAGTACTAGTGGCAAGTAATGAGGCGGCATCCTTCGCATCCTCCGCAAACTAGAATGCCCAGGTGAGCGCGGAGAGAGAAAGTCAAAAGGGCCTCGATACCAGCATCAAGTGGCGTGATGAGGTTCCCGAGAGAATGAAGGAAGTCGCTGCGCTCTCGAATCTCTTGGAATCGATTGAGGCGGTCAAGGATGTCGACCGACTCAAGAGCCGCAAAGGTGAGTTAGAGGAACTTGCCTCGGATCCCAACCTCTGGAATGACAGCGAGAATGCGCAGAAGGTCACCTCGGAGCTCTCACGCGTGCAAGGTGAGTTGAATCTCCTCGGTCAACTACGTCGTCGCGTAGAAGATATTCCACTCCTCTTTGAATTGGCTCTCGATGAGAATAATGAGAGCGCCTATGACGATGCTGTTGCTGAAGTGGAGTCGGCTCGAAGCGAGATCTCTTCTCTCGAGATAGAGACCCTTCTCAATGGCGAGTATGACCATCGAAATGCCTTAGTCACGATTCGATCTGAGGCAGGTGGCGTTGATGCCTCTGACTGGGCCGAGATGGTGATGCGCATGTTCCTTCGCTACTGCGAGAAGAAGCAGTATCAAGTACAGATTCTTGACACTTCCTATGGTGAAGAAGCGGGCATCAAGTCGGTCACTTTCAAGGTTGAAGGTCCTTACGCCTACGGATCCCTTTCAGTCGAGCAAGGGACACATCGCTTGGTTCGCATCTCTCCCTTCGATAGTAATAGTCGACGCCATACCTCTTTTGCCGGCGTTGAAGTTGTCCCCGTCGTTGAGAAGAGTGATGCCATTGAGATCGATGAGAAGGATCTACGGATCGATGTCTATCGTTCTTCTGGTCCTGGTGGACAGGGCGTGAATACCACTGACTCTGCGGTGCGAATTACCCACATACCGACAGGGATCGTCGTCTCATGTCAGAACGAGCGTTCTCAATTACAGAACAAGGCCACCGCATTGGCCGTTCTGCAGTCGAAACTTTTAGAACGTCGACATGCCGAAGAGCAGGCGAAGATCGACGCACTCAAGGGTGATTCCGGTGGGTCGTGGGGCAATCAGATTCGCTCCTATGTATTGCATCCCTACCAGATGGTGAAGGATCACCGAACTGATTATGAGACCGGAAACACACAAGCGGTTCTTGATGGTGATCTCGCAGGCTTCATCGATGCGGGAATTCGCTGGCGCAGGACACGCACAGCGAAGTAGTTCTTATCTTTCACTGAGAATTCCCAGGATTTCGGACTCAGTTGCGTAAGATTCACTCCGTTCATCACCTTCTGTGGCTCTCAGCAGCCCATGACCCTGATACGGTCAGCGAGTCGCACAGAATGTGAAGTTGTATTAGTTGAAAGACGCAGATGTGAGTGAGGGGCGAGGCTGATGATTCACTTTGAGCACGTCTCCAAGTCCTATCCCAAAACCGATAAGCCAGCGCTCAGTGATGTATCTCTTGAAGTCGCTAAAGGTGAGTTCGTCTTTCTCGTCGGGCAGTCGGGCTCTGGTAAGTCAACGTTCCTTCGACTCGTTCTTCGAGAAGAGAAGGCAACTTCGGGGACTATCCATGTCGCAGGTAAAGATCTAGGAAAGCTCTCCAATTGGAAGGTTCCAGATCTGCGTAAGCAGGTCGGAACTGTCTTCCAGGATTTCAGGCTTCTCCCCAATAAGACTGTCTTTGAGAATGTTGCTTTTGCACTTCATGTCCTGGGTCGAACCAAGAAGGAGATTGCTCGTGAAGTTCCTGAAGTAGTCGAGTTGGTCGGGCTTGCAGAGAAGTTAGATCGAAAGCCCGGTGAGCTCTCCGGTGGTGAACAGCAGCGAGTAGCGATTGCACGTGCCTATGTCAGTCGACCTGCGATCTTGATTGCAGATGAACCGACCGGAAACCTTGACCCTGCCACCAGCATTGGCATCATGAAACTCCTTGATCGGATCAATCGTGAAGGAACAACGGTGGTCATGGCCACCCATGACTCGGGAATCGTCGATCAGATGCGAAAGCGCGTCATTGAGTTGGAATCGGGCCACGTCATCCGTGACCAGGTCCGTGGCGTCTATGGGTACACCGGATGATGCGCAGACTTCGAAGGGTAGGTGAGTGATGCGAGCCGGATTTGTGATGAGTGAGGTCGGAATTGGCCTTAGGCGCAATCTCACGATGACTTTCGCAGTGATCATCACCGTCGCCATCTCGCTCTCTTTGCTGGGTATTGGTCTTCTCTCCAATTCACAAGTGCGGACGATGAAGGATTATTGGTACGACAAGATCGAAGTCTCGATCTTCCTTTGTGGTCCACTCTCCGAAGTTCCCTCCTGTGCGGGAGGACCTGTAACACCTGAGCAGCGACTTGAGATACAGAGAGACTTACAGGAGTTACCAGTCGTTCAGACGGTCTACTACGAATCGCAATCCGAGGCTTTCCAACGCTTCCAGGAGCGGTTCAAGGATTCTGCAATTTCGCAGAATGTCACCGTTGATCAACTTCCAGAGTCTTTTCGTGTGAAACTCAACGATCCGACTCAGTTTGGAGTTGTCGAGAGCGCATTCTCGGGGCGTCCTGGCGTTGATGTAGTCCAAGATCAACGAGCAATCTTGGAGAAGTTCTTCAGCCTTCTCAATGTCTTGCGTGATGCAGCGCTCGTCATCGGTTTAGCAAGTGTTCTTACCGCGGCCCTATTGATCAGCAATACCTTGCGTATAGCGGCCTACAACAGACGCCGCGAGACAACTGTGATGAAGCTCGTTGGTGCTAGCTCATTCTCGATCCAGTTGCCGTTCTTGCTTGAAGGATTCTTCGCGACGATTGTTGGCTGGGGAATCTCCAGTGGAATTCTCACTGGTCTCAAGTACGTTGTCGATGATCGCGTAGCACCTCTCCTCACCTTCACAAACTTCTTCACCTGGAATGATGTCTGGGTCGCCTCTGCTTATCTCCTTTTGACTGGCGTTGTCGTTTCTAGCGTGGCATCCTTCTTGACATTACGTAAGTATCTGAAGGTTTGATTTTCTCTTCTAGGTTGTCTCGCTCCAGATTGCCTGGCTTTAGATCGCTTTGCTCTCATGATTCGAGTGATTTACGGCAGATAATCTCACTCTCGCCTAGATGCACGTTCCTCCATAGAATCAGAGCATGAGAGAGTTAGGGTTACGACAATTCTTTGCAGGACTCCTCTCTCTGACGCTTGTTTTTGGAATCGGATACTCACTCGGAGTCAATCGAGGTTCCGGTCCCGTTGATCAAGCAATCGCCGAAATCGTCGCAGTAGATCCTGAGGGAGCTTCCATTGAGAGTCTGCGACAAGCGGCGATTGAGGGTGCGCTACGTGCGACGGGAGATGAGTGGTCAAACTACTTTCCTCAGTCGACGATGGAAGTTTTCAATCAAAGGCTCTTCAATGAATATTCTGGACTGGGTATTTGGTTACGAAAGTCAGCTGTAGGTGGCGTTGAAGTAGGGGCAGTGCAGGAAGGCTCATCGGCGGAAAGAGTTGGAGTGAAGACCGGTGATCGCCTCCTTACGGTCAACGAGAGTTCTTTGGAGGGGCTCACGCTTCCCGCCGCACTCGCTGTGATTCGAGGCGCGGTGGGCTCTACGGTTGATGTTCGCGTGGATCGCAAGGGTAAAGAGTTCCTCTTCTCCGTAGCACGCACGACGCTTGGCGTTGAGAATGTGACGGCCTCAGAGATCACCGATGGAGTCCTCTACATCGAAGTTGCCTCATTCAATGTGGGCACCGCATCCCAAATCCGTGAGAATCTCAACAAGATTGCACATGAAAAGGGCGTGATCATCGATCTACGAGGGAATCCTGGTGGACAGATCATTGAAGCTGTAAAGAGTTCAGAACTCTTTGTAAGTGATGGGGTTTTACTCTCGTATCAGAAGGTCAATAGTGACCCGGTTGTCTTTCGAGCCTCCAGTAGTAATCCCGATAGAGCTCCACTCGTCGTCTTGATCGATCGAGATACCGCAAGTGCGGCTGAGATTCTTGCTGGGGCCTTGCAAGATAGGAATCGTGCAGTTGTAATCGGCGAGCGCAGCCAAGGCAAGGGAACTGTGCAGGAGTTCATCACACTCAATGATGGATCGAAGTTGGAGTTGACGGTTGCGAAATACCGCACACCTTCTGGGAAAGTCATCGATGGTGTGGGGATCGAGCCAGATTTGGCTGCGACAAACGAGGAGATCGCAAAGCGTGCGCTCCAGGTTTTGAGTGGTCTAGCAACCCTTCGCGGCCAGAGCTCTTAGTTTCACCCTCTTCATTTCCGACCCTCTTCATTTCCCACCCTCTTCATGTCCCACCTTGTTGATTTGCTTCATCGTCAGACTTTGACTGCTTCTCTCATGAGCATTAGGTGAAGCTTGATTGAAGGAAGTAGACTCTGCTCTAGTTGAGAGATGTCACACCCTGGTGTGGCGATCTTGGTGAAGAGGTAGTTGGGTATTAGGCGCCTAACTCGCCCAGGATCTCTCGGGAGTTGAGGTGCACCGTGAGGGAAAAGGGCACCAAACTCATCGCGTCAAATAAGAAGGCCCGCTTTGATTACTTCATCGTCGACTCTCTCGAATGCGGCATCGTCCTGACGGGAACCGAGGTCAAATCACTACGGGCAGGTCGTGCATCCCTTGTCGATGGCTATGCAGCGGTCAAAGATGGTGAGATCTGGCTTCTTGGCGTCCACATTCCTGAGTACAACGAGGGGAGTTGGACCAATCACTTACCCAGGCGTGAACGAAAGCTCCTCCTCCACAAGCAGGAGATTGAGAAATTGATTGGAAAGAGCAAAGAGTCTGGCACGACTTTGGTTCCGCTCTCGCTCTACTTCAAGGATGGCAAGGCAAAGGTTGAGTTGGCGATTGCCGTCGGCAAGAAGGCTCATGACAAGCGCGCCTCGTTGATGGAGAAGCAGGCAAAGCGCGAAGTTGATCGAGCACTCTCTCAACGAAATCGAGAGTAATTCGAACCTTTCCGATGCCGTAGAATTCGCCTAGTTTCTCTGACAGGGCATTTCTCAGAGGCGCTGAAGTGAATCTACAAGCGATCGAAGTCTCAAATCATGGGGATGGGTCGCGAGGCGAAACTCCTCAGCAGCAATCTTGGGGGTGAACGGTCTCGACTTTGGCTGTTGAGATGGGGGAAGCGGGCCGAGGAAGCCGGGATGATCTCGTAAACCATGAAACCCGTGCAAACATATAGCTGCCGATAAAAAGGCACCTGATTACACCCTCGCTGCCTAAGCGAGCTCTGTAGTCCGTTACTCCGACTGTGCCTTCGGGTCGGAATCTAACGTCGATAGAGGGCTTACTGAGCTGAGTAGCTGTGGACTCAGCAAGGGACATCTCTCACAGCTGAGTCTGTCGAAGACGCGTGTGTATGAGCTTCGGGACTGAGAAAACGTTACGCACACTACGCCCGTAGAAGCCCTATGTTTTCACCGAAGGACCCGGGTTCGATTCCCGGCACCTCCACCAGTTTGTCGGATGGGTTGCACCCCGATCCGTGATTGAGATTCATGAATGAGTAGCCCGTTGGTTCAGTGGCCCGTTGGTTCAGTAGTGCAGTAGTTGCTCGATGAGCACATGTGGAGTGTGTGCCTCAACGAGTTCTCCGAAGCGCCCATCTTTCGCCCTTTTTCAACAGTCGCTCCAAGTCCACGAATTTTCGCAGACTCTCTCATCCTTCACTAAGCGATCTCATCGACTGGTCTCGCTGGAACCCGATGGATTTTGCCTTGAGGAGAGGTCCAGGTGCAGGAACCATCTGCGTTGCTCTCGATCCTCCAACCGCCGTGAGTCTTCATTCGGTGATGGCGCCGACAAAGTAGGCCAAGATTCGCAGCGCTTGTCTCACCACCACTTTCCCAACTCTGTGAGTGATCGATATCAGTGAGATGACCTGGTCGTCTACAACCGGGGAAGCGACAGATCCGATCTCGCGCAAGCAAGAAGTCACGTAGCGCTTGCGGAGGTTCGTAAGTTTCGCGACCGAGATCTAGGAGAGAGCCCGAGACTGGATCGGAGACGAACCTTCTCCACTTTCCGTCGGCAGCGAGTTCGCGTGCAATGGACGCTGGAATCGGACCGTAGTCGCTCAAGACGGCGGGGTTCTCGGCAAGCCCAAGAGCCGTAGCTAGGTCCATCGTGATGTTGACGGTGATTGGCTTTCGCTGTGGCTTGTAGAACTCTGAGAGATTAGAGAGCGCCTTTGCCGCCAATTCTCCGAGTGCATCAGCGCGGCGGTTATCCATGCTTCGAATGAATTCATCTCGCGAATCGTGAACTGAAGCAGACTCTGCCTTCATCTCACGATCACGCTGCAAACTCATCTGAGCCATCGCATCTAGGGCATTTCGGAGGGCTAATGCATCGGCAGCAGGTAGAAGTGCAACGACCGTTGCCATGCCATCTGATTCTGGGTAAAAGCGACCTTACGTTGTTCGGTAGCAGCCTCTACCGCTTCCTCGAATTCCTCAGGAGAGATCTTGGCAATAAGTGCTTTGACCTTGTTGGCGACCTGTCCTGGAGTGTGCATCTCAGCATGGCTCAGTGCACGCTCTTCGATCTGGCGAATCGATTCAGGGGCAAGACCTGCGCGAACCGCCCGTTCCGTTTCTCGCGCAATGACCGTCGCATGGGCTGGTGAGATCTCACCGGTTGCCAACGCTTCCGCAGTGAGTGGGAGGTGATTGGCAAGCATCCGAGCGGAATCGAGTTTCATCTGCGCAGTCGCGGGAGCCACACGCAACGCGGCCGCGATCTCTTCGCGATCCTCATCTTCGATGAGTCGGAACTCGTCAGGTTGATAGGGATCTGCCTCATCAGGACCTGCGAGGGAGACCATGACGCGGTTGCTCCACTCTTGAAGGAATCCCATCTGCTTCTGAAGGGCCGCGAGATAGTCCAACTTCGATGCCTTGGAGAGAGAGTCGACGGAGATCTCGTGCAAGTCGACGAGAGAGCTAATGGATGCCGGAGCGTCAAGGATCTCCTTCACTCGCTCCTCGCGCAGTAATCGCATCGCAGTCTCGTGCATGGGCAGATGGTGACGCAGAGCGCTCGCGCCGCAGTTGAGAAGTGATTCACTCTGAGGAGATGGAGTCCCTGTGGATGGCGGGGTCGCGCCATAGAGAGCCCTCGTACTCCAAGGATTGGGTTTCCTCGTGTAAACGGGCAAGATGTCTACATGACCCGCTCAATCCTTATCACTGGTGCAGGCGCCCCTAACGGCATCGGCTTCAGCGCAGCACAACTCTTCGCTGAAGCGGGGGATCGGATCTTCCTGACCGGGCATAGCGATCGGGTTCTCGATCGAGCCAAGGAACTTGAAGCTACGTATCCAAACGCCAAAGTCAATGCAATCGCAGGCAACCTCACCGATCCTTCCTTTGCAAAGAGACTCATTGAAGAAGTCAATTCTCATCATGGTGGTCTTGATGTACTCGTCAACAATGCAGGGATGACCAGTCTCTCTCGCCCCGCAGGCAAAGAGTCAGCGGGACTCTCCGAGATCTCACATGAAGCGTGGCACGCTGCCATCGCACGCAATCTCGACTCACTCTTCTATCTCTCCAAAGAGGCTTTACCTCATCTTCGAAATTCCGGAGCAGGGCGCATCATCAATATCACCAGCGTCACTGGCCCTCTCATGGCGATGCGTCATGAAGTTGCTTATGCGGCAGCAAAGGCGGCGGTGACAGGATTTACGCGATCCTTGGCCCTCGATGAAGCTTTGCGCGGTATCACCGTCAATGCGATAGCGCCAGGGTGGATTGCTACAGATTCACAGACGGATCATGAGCGCGCGCAGGGCCTCGTTACGCCAATGCAACGATCAGGTCGACCCGAAGAGATCGCAAGTGCGATTTATTGGTTGGCATCGGAAGGCGCCGGATACATCACCGGACAAACTCTTGTTATTGATGGTGGAAACTCAATTGCGGAAGAGCGCGGCTAGGCGTGCGTGGGTAGCAAAACAGAGCCAGTAGAACAGAGCCAGTAGAACAGAGCCAGCAAGTTACAACTGGCAAAGAGCTCCGGAGCTATAAGCCCTTCAGCGCACTAACCACCTTCGTCAGCGATGCCTTCGCATCACCAAAGAGCAAGGTGGTCTTGGGATCGAAGAGAAGTTCATTCTCAATCCCGGCAAAGCCTGGTCTCATCGAACGTTTCAAGAAGATGATGTTGCCCGCCTGCTGCACTTCAAGGATAGGCATTCCATAGATCGGACATCCTGGCGTTGTCTTCGCGGCTGGATTGACCACATCGTTTGCACCGATCACGAGCGCGACATCAGTCTGTGGGAAGGTCGGATTGACCTCATCCATCTCAACCAATTGCTCGTATGGGACATTTGCCTCTGCAAGCAAGACATTCATATGTCCTGGCATACGCCCTGCAACAGGATGGATTCCGTACGCGACATCGATTCCCTTAGCGCTCAACAAGTCGGCCATCTCACGCACCGTATGTTGCGCCTGCGCCACAGCAAGACCGAAGCCAGGGACGATCACAACGCGACGCGCGTAGTTGAGCAAGATCGCGACATCCTCCGGAGAGCCTGACTTCACTGGCCTTGACTCTGCCTCGCCACCACCTTCTTGCGCCCTCTGTGTAAATGCACCAAAGAGAGTGCCAAAGAGCGAGCGACCCATCGCCTCTGCCATCAAACGAGTGAGGATCGTTCCCGATGCTCCGACCAAAGTTCCTGCGACGATCAAGAGCGTTGCTTCAAGGACATAGCCACTTGCAGCGACGGTAAGACCGGTGAATGCATTGAGAAGTGAGATGACGATCGGAACATCAGCGCCACCAACAGGAAGAACGAAGAGAACTCCGAAGAGCAGCGAGAGTCCGGCAAGAGTCAAGAGTGGGGAAGTGCCCAACTCATCCATCACCCAGTAGGCAATACCCAAGACTGCGACCAGATTTGCGACGATCAAGAATCTTCCAGCGGGAAGGATCACCGGACGAGTCGTCATCAACTCCTGCAACTTCAAGAAGGTGACGATCGATCCACTGAAAGAGACACAGCCGACGATGACAGTGAAGACAGTGGCAAGGACTTGCGCGAAGGCTGCACTCTCACCAAGTTTGATGTATTCGACGATTGCAACGAGCGCTGCTGCGCCACCACCGACGCCATTGAAGAGCGCCACCATCTGTGGCATTTGCGTCATCTGCACCTTGCGAGCGGCTGGGACGGCGACGATCACACCGATCGCCATCGCACCCAAGATCCACTCTAAGTTCCCTAGCGGAAGCGAATACTCAGGATCGGCGTAGAAGAAAACTGCAACGGTTGCGATCAGCGCACCGAGTGCACCAAGCAAGTTTCCGCGACGGGCGCCCTTGGGGGAGGAGAGTCCCTTGAGTGCCATGATGAAGAGAATCGCGGCGAGAAGCCCTAAGAGGTCATAGAGGGTGCGGCTCATTTGCTGCCGTCCTTTTTGCTGGTCTCTCGCTTACCTTTGAACATCTCGAGCATGCGATCGGTGACGACGAAGCCACCGACCAAGTTGATCGTTGCCAAGATGATCGCAGCCAGAGAGAGTCCTAGTTCTAATCCACCTTCAGAGTGGCTTGCGACGATGATCGCTCCGACCAAGATGATGCCGTGAATCGCATTGGCGCCGCTCATCAGTGGTGTGTGGAGCGTGGATGAGACCTTTGAAACGACTTCGAAACCGACGAAGACTGCGAGAGTGAAGATCGCAAGAAGTGCCATTGCCTCGCTCAT
>JBJTGO010000013.1:0-14620 GCA_046093985.1 Actinomycetota bacterium | reverse complement strand
CGAGCGCGACCGGTCCCAAGCGCAATGGTGGGACGAAGCGTCGCACGAAAGAGAGCGGTTTATCGGTCACCAAGTAGACGATCTCAAGGATGGGAAGCAGGATCCCACGAGGACGCCAGCCTGGTTTGAACATGCGCACGTAATCCAAGATCAATCGGGCAAGCAAGAAGAGCACGAAGATGTTGAGGATTTGAATCAGCAGCGAACCAAGACTCATTCTCACTCGCTCAGCTCTGGTTGAAGAAGTCTGCGGAAGCAGCCGCCGCAGCAGACTTGTCTTCAGCGCTCACCGTGACGTTTGGTGGTGAGAGCAGGAAGACCTTGGAGGTCACGCGCTCGATCGAGCCGCTGTGACCGAAAACCAAACCTGAAGCGAAATCGATGATTCGCTTTCGTTCAGCATCATCCATATCACTCAGATTGATGATGACTGGATTTCCCTGACGGAAGTGTTCACCGACAGTACGTGCTTCGTTGTAGAAACGAGGATGAAGCGTGATGATCCGATCGAGAGCAGCGCTCTGAGTGAGACCTGGAAGTGGTTGCGATGGTGCAGGTCGACTCGGTGCTGTTGAAGGTGCACTCGCCGCCGACGTCACAGTACGGAGCGCAGGTCGAGCAACTTCCTTCACAGCGACTTCTTCAGGCTCGGTCAGCCCGAGGTAGTCGGTCATCTTTCTTAGGCCTTTGGACATGAGTGAATTTTATGCTTTCGATGCCCGCTGACCGAGGATTGAACTACCGAGGCGGATATGTGTCGCGCCATGTGCCAGGGCAAGGCGATAGTCATCACTCATACCGGCAGAAATGGCCTTTGCGCGAGGTGCGATCTGCTGCACTTTTCGGCTGAGCGAGTTGAGTCGCTCGAAGGATTCACCGATCTGTGATGTCGTGATCCCATCAAAGTGTGGCGCCACCGCCATCAAACCGAGGAAGTTCCCAGCAAACCTCTCGACCATCAAGTGCGAGAACTCGTCGAGCTGCGCTGGCTCAATTCCAGCGCGTGAGCCTTCACTCGGCTTGGAATCGAGATTGACCTGTAGAAACACCTCTCGGTCTGGAGAGATTCGTTCTAACACCTTCTCTGAATCGATTGAATGGATCACATCTGCATTGCGATTGAGAAGTGCGACTTTATTGCTCTGTATCTGACCTTGGAAGTGCCAGGTGATCTCATCATCGACGTGCTCATCGATCGCTTCCCGCTTTGCCACCAACTCCTGAACTCGGTTCTCACCGAAGTCACGCTCCCCTAGTTCGAAGAGGATCTCGATATCGCTCACTGGGAAATTCTTCGTCACCACGATCAGTGTCACACCGGTAGGAAGCTCGCTGCGAATCGCGCTTAACCTCTCTGCGATCTCGCCCTTACGAGAAGGTCGATCCATCACCGGGTCATCACCACGCTACAACCATGGCTTGGCGACCTGTCACCCGATCCCGCCGATATGAGTAGTGGGAATCATCGCAGCTGACACATTCCCTGGTACCGCCAAACCAACTCCAGGTCACATTTCGACTCTCCAGGATGGAGATCACACCAGCAGCGACATCGATCTTCCGCTCCGAGTCACTGAATACGCTCTTTGGATACCGCTCGGCAGCAGCGAGATAGGTCTCCTCCGAGAGTGGATAACAATCGCCACAGATCGATGGACCGATCACTGCGGAGATTCGATCAACGCTCGTCACGGCAGAGAGCGCCTCAATAGCCGACTCCGTCATCCCACGGACCAAACCCTCTCGCCCCACATGAACCGCTGAGATCAGATTCTCTCCGTGAAGTATCAATGGAACGCAATCTGCCATCTGAACCGCGATTCCAACTCTCTCGTTCCATTTTTCACGACGAAGGAAGATGCCATCGCAACTCTCTTCGGGGTTTTCGACCATGCCCTCAACCATGATGGCGCTATGGATCTGGTCCATGAATCTAATCTCATCAAGCTGGCAGGCTTTGCTCAATTCCCTGCGATTGGCCATCACTCGATCGATTTCATCGCCGACCTTTGATCCGAGATTGAGTGATTGATAGGGAGGAAGTGAGATTCCGAACTCTCTTGGACCTTGAAAGTTCGACGATGCGGGATGAAGGCCACTCCTCTTGGTGCACCAAATCCGTGCCATCGTCACAACCTACGGTGAAGTCAGAGTTCGACTACTTCATGAAATCAGGTACGTCGATATCGTCTTCGCCAAGAAGTTCTTCGAAGCGAACGCGACGCCTAGGTAGTTCATCGCCCTCGGAATGAGATCCCATCGCAACTGCGATCGGATCATTGCTTGGAATGGGATCTGCCTTTCCGAGGAGTGCCGCGCTATCAATCACAGGTACCGAAACGCGCTTCGGCTCCCCGCCTTCGAATCCCGCCGCGATGACGGTCACTCGAACCTCATCACCTAAGGTGTCATCGATCTGAGTACCGAAGATGATGTTCGCATCAGGATGGGCGTATTTGGCGACCATCTCGGCAGCCTCATGGACTTCAAAGAGTCCTAGGTCGGATCCGCCGGCAATAGAGAGAAGCACGCCATGTGCGCCATCGATCGATGCCTCAAGAAGTGGGGATGAGACTGCCAACTCGGCAGCCTTTGACGCGCGTGACTCACCGCGCGCGGAACCGATACCCATGAGAGCCGAACCCGCACCACTCATAACACTCTTCACATCCGCGAAATCAAGGTTGATCAATCCTGGTGTCGTGATCAGATCAGTGATGCCTTGAACACCAGAGAGAAGAACTTGATCCGCACTACGGAATGCCTCAACGAGACTGATCGAACGGTCTGAGATCGAAAGCAAACGATCGTTGGGAATGATGATGAGAGTGTCGACCTCGCCGCGAAGGTTCTCGATTCCTTCCTCCGCTTGCAATGAGCGACGCTTTCCTTCGAAACTAAACGGCCGGGTCACTACACCGACAGTCAACGCGCCGATCTCGCGCGCAACTTTCGCAACCACTGGGGCTGCGCCAGTTCCTGTGCCACCACCTTCGCCAGCAGTGATGAAGACCATGTCCGCGCCACGAAGTACCTCTTCGATCTCCGAGATGCTGTCGAGCGCGGCTTGCTTACCGATATCTGGAGATGCTCCGGCACCAAGTCCCTTGGTCAACTTCCTACCGATATCCAACTTCACATCGGCATCACTCATGAAGAGATCTTGCGAGTCAGTGTTGATCGCGATGAACTCGACGCCCTTCAAGCCAGCCTCAATCATTCGATTGACGGCCTTGCCACCACCTCCGCCGATACCGACGACTTTGATGACTGCTAGATAGTTCTGTGGTGTGGCCACGATGCGCCTCTCAATGGGACTCTCAAGTAGTACTTGAGAGTCGAGTTCAGTAGTGCGCGCAAAAGTAGAGAGCGATGCAGGTGCAATCAAACACCGACACGAAAGAAAGTCTCAAGGAAAGGATCACTCTTCTAGGAGTCGTGGTTTGCAATCATCGCCTGACGATTGGCAATCGCGGATTGCTCACATCTATCTGTGAAACCTCACGATTTGCCTTCAATTTCATCAATTCCTCGACCACGACCGCTTTCGCTTCCACCTCTGTCAACCCGCCCCAAGAGATGCGAACCAGCCTTACCGCTCTCGATTCCTGATCTGACTCGGCGGTCGTGGAAAGCGGAACTGCACTCTCTGTGATGAAGGTAGAGATCGAAGTGACGATCACCTTTCTGGTTGGGAACCTCTCATCGATTGCTGCGAAGAGTTCAGCGGCGTTACGTCGATCAAGCGTCGCTTCACTTCGAATCTCGATAGCCGGTAGGTCCTCATACTCGGCCGCGAGATCGCCCGGCAATGCAAAGAGCGTGCCGTCATCGGTCATGAACTCTGCGCTCCGATTGGTTTCTACTCCTGATTCTCCACTGAGAGAACTGCCAGTCATGGGAAGTGATGCGGTAACGATGAAGCGGGGAATGCGCTCTCGAACGAAGAGCCTGACCTCGCCTCCGATCCAATCCCGCTCCAGGGTCACCTCACCGATCCACGGTTCCTCTTTCAAAGATCGTTCGATTGCTCGCGTATTGATCCTGGCAAGCGGTTCACCGACACCTAGCGTGAGGCCAGCAGAGACAAGCTCGGCTTCGATGAGAGCGACATTCTTCGGGTCCGTAGTCTCTATCGTGACCGATGTGATGGTGAGAAACGAGGACCAGCCGATGAGATAGATCAAACCAATGATCAACGAAGAGGAAACAAAGAAGAGGAGTCTTCTCACAGAAGGTGCACTCAAATCCGCGCCTTCAACGCCGACACTATCCGCGGTCCCAGATCGGTCACATCGCCCGCGCCTAAAGTGAGGATGAGATCTCCAGGCTCTACCCACTTAGACGCTTCATTGATCACTTCATCACGGTTAGAAATATGAGTTGAGTTGATCGCACGCTCAGCAATCTGTTGGCTCGAGACGCCAGGTAGCGGATCCTCACCGGCGCTGTAGATCTCCATCACGAAGGATCGGTCTGCCTTCGATAGCGCTGCGGCGAATCCGTCAGTGAAGGCGGCGGTCCTGCTATAGCGATGCGGCTGGAAGACCACACAGAGTCTTCCTCGACCAGTCGTGGTGAGCACGGCTCGAGCCGCAGAGATCGTCGCTTCGATCTCGGTTGGATGATGGCCATAGTCATCGATGACTGTGACACCTGCGCCACTTCCCTTCACTTCGAACCTGCGCGACGTTCCGGTGAAACCAGCAACCGCTCTCGCAGCATCAGAGAGATCGATTCCCATCGCCAGAGCCGACGCGACCACCGCCGCAGCGTTGAGGGCGTTATGTCTTCCGTGGAGAGAGAGTTTGAGTTCGACGGGAGATCCGCCTTGCCACTGCACCGTAGCAGAGACGCCTTCTGCCAGTTCTTGAATCTCTGAGAGAACGAGATCGGATGATTCAGAAAATCCGTAGGTGATCCTGCGAAGTTTCGTTGGGACGGTGAGTGTGGATGCCAGCGGATCATCAGCGCAGATGACGACAAAATCCCTGGCAGTTGCAATGAATTGGGTGAAGAGATTCACGACCTCGTCAATGGAAGCGAAGTTATCGACATGGTCGAGTTCGACATTGGTGATGATCGCGCCGTCTGGCCTGTAATCCAAGAATGAGCCGTCTGACTCATCTGCTTCGACGACGAATACATCTCCGCGCCCCTCGCGAGCACTCACTCCAAGCGAGGTGACCTTCGAGCCGATGACAAAGGATGGGTCACGACCAAGCGCATCGAGCATCTGAGCCAACATCGCTGACGTTGTTGTCTTTCCATGTGTTCCGGCCACCGCAACGGAGAACTTGCCAGGAAGCAGCCGCGCCAAAGCGCTGGCCCGACGAACGATCTCTATACCTCTCGCTCGCGCTGCGACCAACTCCGGATTCGACTCTCGGATGGCGCTCGAGATGACCACATACTGCGCCTCACCGATCTGAGAAGCATCATGTCCGACATATGTCGTGATGCCCTGTGAAGCGAGCGAAGTAAGCGTCGCACTCTCCTTCTCATCTGATCCACTGACGATAAAGCCGCGAGATGCGAGGATCTCGGCGATTCCGCTCATACCTGACCCCGCGATGCCGATCATGTGAATACGACTGCCAGGCGTGAAAAGTGTCATCTCGTGAACCGGCTCTTGCTTGATGAGGAGAGAATGCTTCTGACCATGATCTCCACAGCGCTCAATCGAGGGTTGCTTGGGAGCCGTGGTTGAAGGGCTAACGCTCGTGGAAGGTTCTCGGTCAGCCAACCACTGTCGAACTTCGCATCTCTGATTGCGATCGCATTTCCACTCGTGACCAGCTCATCCGCATTGAGCGCTTGTTCGCCATTGCCATGTCCAAGTGGAACAAGAATCGCTCGCTTCCCGAGAGCGAGTAACTCCGCACACGTGACAGCTCCCGCTCGAGCGATGACGAGATCGGCAGATCGATACGCCTCCGCCATCTCAGAGATGAAGGCCACGGCTTGATAACCATCACGTTTCGCCTCCATTGGAATCCGATCGACATTCCCCGCTCCAACTGCATGCAGGATCGTTATCCCACGATCTAATCTGGGAAGTGCGCTCCACATAGCTTCATTGATCCTGATGCTCCCCTGTGATCCACCCATCACAAGTACCTTCTTGCCCTCAAAACTCTCGCGCGATGGATCGTTCAAACCTTGTTGCTGTAGCTCCTTAGCGAGATCGATGATCTCTTCTCTTAGCGGCATTCCCACGACGGGGCAATCCCAGGTACTACCTACTCGCTCGAAGTTCGCAAAACACTCAGCACCAAGTGCCTTTCCGACTCTATTGGCAAAACCGGGAAGTGCATTCGCTTCATGCAAGATGATTCTTCGTCGCAGAAGCCATGCAGCGATATAGACGGGAGTGGCCACGTAGCCACCAAAGCCGACTACCCCATCAACGCGTGCCACCCATCGCATCGCTTGGATGACTGCAATCGCAAGTCGAAGGGGAAAGAGGAAGAGTGAGAATCCCAAGGTTCGTGGCAGGGGCACCTTGATGATTCGATTTTTCGGAAAAGGAATCTCAACGGCGGATTCAACTCCCGATCCGGTACCGATGAAAGAGATCTGAGTGGTAGGTGATTCCTTCGAGAGCGCGGTGGCAACTGCGATCGCGGGACCGAGATGTCCCATCGTGCCCCCGGCAGCGAAGAGAACGCGCTTCATCACTTCTGAGAGTACTTGAGGGAGCGAGACATCTTCTGAGTAATCTCGCTCTTGACTTCAGGATCACGCATGGCCACGCCAAGGACCAGACCCAAAGCAGCCAAGGTCGAAATCAAGGAAGAGCCGCCGTAGGAGACAAGCGGCAAAGTCACGCCAATCACAGGGATGAGACCTGTGACTGAACCGATGTTGACCACGATCTGAATCGCGAACCAGAGACCGACTCCGGAGACGAAGAATCGCTCCAAGAGAGTCTGTGAACGAAGTGCGATCTTGAAGATCGAAAGAAGAAGGAAGGCAAAGAGCGCGAGCAGAGTGAGGGTGCCAAGGAGACCCATCTCCTCGCCCACGACGGCAAAGATGAAATCCGTGTGAGCCTCTGCGAGATTGCCCCACTTTTGTTTCCCGGCCCCTAATCCCGATCCAAAGATGCCGCCCGATGCCAGTCCCATGATCGAGTGCGCAGGTTGCCAGCCAGCATTTTGATAATGCTCTTCAGAGAACGGATCAAGGAGGGCTTTGATTCGGTAGATGCGATTCGACTGAGTAAGGATCAAGACGACTGCCATCAAAGTCAGTGCAGCGATCGCTGCGACGAACCATCTGATCTGGATGCCAGCCACGAAGAGCACGCCCGCTGCAATCGCAGCAAAGACCAATGCGGTACCAAGATCCTTTCCAATGAGGATCATCACGATCATCGCGACGATTCCAGGTAGGAGCTGAGCGGCGAGGGCTCCTGGGCTCACCACTGCTTGACGATCTTTCATCTCCTCATGTCGAGATAAGACTCCTGCCAACCAAAGGATCACTCCCAATTTCGCGAACTCACTCGGTTGCATGGTGAATCCTGCGATCGAGATCCAGTTGACGTTTCCGTTGACTTCCTTTCCGATCACGGGAAGTTGCGGCAAGGCGAGAGCGATCAAGGAGAGGAAGAGCGAGAGGGTCGACATGCGCTTGAGGAAGGCGAACGGTGCGCGGAAGAGAAAGAGCGCGACGAGAAGTCCAACGAGAAAGAGCAGCGCTTGCCTTCCGACGATCGACACCGAGGAGCCTGACTCCTGCAAGGCCTTGACGCTTGAAGCAGAGAAGACCATCACCAAACCCAGGATCGAAATCAGGATGGCAGGGAGTGCCACCCCATAGAAGTTGACCACCGGACGTCTCATGCTGCTCCACCTTCACTCATCACAAGTTCCTTGACTGCACTTTGGAAGAGATCGCCACGCTCCTTATAGGAAGTGAATTGATCCATAGAGGCGCATGCGGGAGCCAAAAGAACGGTGTCTCCACGAGAGGCGAGGTTCTTTGCAAAGGTCACAGCCTCCCGCATCACTTCCCTTCCCTCGGTTGCCCCAACCTCCACGATCTTCACTCCTGGCGATACCTCTTCAAGTGCAGAACGAATAAGTGGCGCATCAGTTCCCACCAGGATCGCTGCTCTGATTCGAGATGATGTGGCACGAACCAACTCATCCATCGATGCTCCCTTTGCCAATCCACCGGCAATCCAAATCACGGAGGGATAGGCGAAGATCGCTGCCATTGCGGCATGAGGGTTGGTGGCCTTTGAATCATCGACCCATCTGACGCCCTTCACCTCACCGATGACTTGCAAACGATGGTGATCAATCACAAAGGAGGCAAGCCCTTCGGAAATCGCCTTCGTCTCGATACCGATCATCTTCGCTAGCGCCGCCGCGGCCATCGCATTGCTCACATTGTGTGGTGCGCTCGATGGCAATGTGGCGACTTCAAGAAGGACTTCGGCATTCATCGGGTCTTCCACTAAAGCGCGATCGACGATCAAATCTTCGACGAGGCCGATCTCCCCACTCGCCGGTGATCCAAGATGGAATGGAATCAAGTCAGAGTTCGAAGCGGAAACCAGTGTTGGCCAGGCGCGGCTCAATGTCGCGTCGGAGATATTGATGAGCGATCGCTTGGAGAGTGAGATTAGTTTCAACTTCGCATCACGATAACTCTCGAAACTTCCATGCCAATCGATATGGTCGGGTGAGACATTGAGGAGTGCAATCGCCTCGAATCGCGCCCGATCACTCCAATGGATCTGGAATGAGGAGAGCTCGATCGCGAGGATCGAGATATCAGGAGTGATCGACTCGATCACCGTCCGCCCGACATTCCCACAAGCGACTCCCGCGATGCCAGCGCTCTCCATGATCTTCTCGACCATCTGAATCGTTGTCGTCTTCCCGTTCGTGCCAGAGAGGGAGATCCAACGTTGCTCTGGAGCGATCTGACGCTTCATCTCCCAGGCGAAGTCGATCTCACTCATGAATGGGATATCTCGAGCCTTGATCTCTTCAATGATCGGGTGATCAGGTCTCCAACCTGGACTGATGATCGCTAACTCGCACCGCTCCGGAAGTGACCGCGCAGCTCCATCGGCACGATCATCGACCATCGAGACATTGGCTCCGTGTGAAATCGCGAAATCTCGCAGCGCTCTTCCAGTCACACCCGCTCCGACGATGACGATCTCTAGGCCTCGCAGGGAGTCAACATCAATCGAATCAAGGGACATGATGATCTCTCTACCCCACGACCCAATCTGCGTAGAAGAGCCCGAGACCTAGAGCCATTGAGAGCCCAGCGATGATCCAGAATCGAACCACCACCGTCACTTCGCTCCATCCAGAGAGTTCGAAGTGATGATGGAGTGGAGCCATCTTGAATACGCGCTTTCCACCAGAGGCCTTGTAAAAACCAGTTTGGATGATGACCGAGAGAGTAATGATCACGAAGAGTCCACCAAGGGCAATCAGAAGCAACTCAACACGAAGGGTCAGTGCAAGACCTGCAAGGGCCGCACCGATCGCAAGGGAGCCGGTATCTCCCATGTAAATCTGTGCGGGTGCAGTGTTCCACCAGAGAAAACCTGCTAAGGAACCAGCAAAGGCCGCAGCAAGGACCGCGAGGTCGAGTGGGTCGCGAACCTCATAACATTTCGGTGACGGCTCGATGCCACAACTCTGTCCGAATTCCCAAACCCCGATCAGGATGAATGCGAGGAAGGAGAGGATCGCAGCCCCTGAAGCCAGCCCATCAAGTCCATCGGTCAGATTGACCGCATTGCTTGTGCCAAGGATCATCACTAAGGCAAGGAGAATGACCAAGATTGGAGTGAGGGAGATCGCAGTGTCGCGCACCGTGGAAAGTTGGTCAGAGATCGGCGTCAATCCCCTCTCATCAGGGAAATTCCGCCCGGCCACTGCGAATCCGATTGCAATCAGAGCTTGTCCGAGCAATTTCAACTTGGCAGAGAGCCCCTTGGAATTGCGACGAGTGATCTTCAACCAATCATCGAGAAAGCCAACGAATCCGATTCCGGCCACAAGCGCGAGGACCAAGATTGCGGAAGTTGTGATTGGTACACCGATGATCAGGTGAGAGGCGAGATAACCTGCTGCAGCGGAGAAGATGATCGCAACTCCTCCCATCGTGGGAGTACCACTCTTGACTTGGTGTGTCGTTGGTCCATCGGTGCGAATCACTTGACCGATGCCACGACGCGAAAGCATCTTGATCAGAAGTGGTGAGAGCAGGAAGGCCAGGAGCGCAGAGAACGCACCGGCGAGGAGAATTCCTCTCATTTCTTCACTCTCCTGCTTCTTGAGGTCGCGCTTTGAGATGCGACACGAGTTCGGCTGCCAATCGTTCCAGACCAATGCTGCGAGACGCCTTGAACAACACGCAATCCCCGGCAACGATGGAATCGAAGTATCGACGGGCCTGATCGATATCAGAGACAAGGATCGTCTCCGTATCACCGTCAGAATCGGTCAGATATCGCTTCTCGTTTACTGAGATCAGGTAATCGATCCCGAGTGTGAGAAGAGCGCCGCCGACCTCTGCATGCATCGCATCAGAGGCATCCCCCAGTTCATTCATCGTTCCCAGGAAAGCGAAACTTCTCCCGCCACTTTCTTGCGCTAAAAGTCGCGTCGTCTCAAGTGCAGCTCTCATGCTCTCGGGGTTGGCGTTGTAGGAGTCATTGATGACAGTGACGCCGTTGATCTCACTCAACTCCATCCGCCAACGACTCTGCGGTTCGAAGGTGGAGAGCGCTGTGGCAATCTCGTTCTCTGGGATACCGAGCACATAGCCAAGTGCTGCTGTAGCAAGCGCATTGGCCACGTTATGAACTCCGGCAACGCGAAGCTCTACCGCTTCGCGCCCTCGAGGAGTCACCAATTCGAAGTGTGCAAAGCCGCCTCGTGCCTCCACATCGGTTGCTCGCACAGTCTCATCGCCTCGCTCGCCAAAGGTGATCACCTCAAGGTCGCCGCGATTCTTCGCCATCAATGGCGTGAATTCATCGTATGTTCCAAGAATCGCCACGCCACCATGATTGATACCAGCCACCAATTCAGATTTCGTCTCGGCGATTGCCTCTCTACTCCCAAACTCACCAAGGTGTGCAGTGCCCACTTTCAAAACGATGCCGATCTCTGGCTTGGCGATCGTTGCAAGACGAAAGATGTCGCCCTTGTGGCGTGCCCCCATCTCGGAGATGCAGTAACGAGTCTGTTCTTGGCACGAGGTGATGACGACAGGAAGGCCGAGATCATTGTTGTAAGAACCTGTAGGAGCGACCACAACATCTTCTTTCATACCGGTGTGGAGTCGAAGCATGTGATTGGCCATGTCCTTCGTTGTGGTCTTACCTTGCGACCCAGTGATCCCTACAACTGTGAGCTCTCCTAGGGTGGTTCGATAGTGACTCGCCCAACTTGCTGCGGCAGCGAGCACATCGGCTACGACGATGGCGGGAGCGTTCACTTCGCGCGAGACGAAGGAGAAAGACGCACCTGAGTCCGCTACGAAGTCATGGCCATCGACTCGTTCGCCAGGAAGAGCAAGGAAGATGCCATCTCGCTTCGGTGCGCGTGAATCGAAGAAGAGAGCGCCACTGCTCGTGCGCGCCTGATCTGCATGGATGGTCCGTCCACCAATGACGCGAGCGACATCTTCGATCGTCCATTGAGCGCTCACAGTCGGTTCACCTACGACCTTCGATGGCCTTGGCTACCTCGAGTAGATCATCGAATTCCTCGATGTGATCCTTGAATTGTTGACCTCGTTCATGCCCCTTACCCAAGACGATGACCACATCGCCAGGTTCTGCCAATGAGATGGCGTACTCGATTGCACTCTTGCGGTCGATCTCGATCATCGACGGTGCCGTGATTGAAAGCCCTGCCGTCATCTCCTTCAGAATCTCGGAAGGGTCCTCGCTTCGTGGATTGTCACTTGTATAGATCGCGACATCTGCGCCTGACGCAAGTGCCTCTCCCATGAGTGGGCGCTTGCTCCGGTCACGGTCACCACCGCAGCCAAGGATTGCGATGATCCTTCCTGACGAACTTTCGCGAATCGATCGAAGGACTCGAGTGACAGCATCTGGTGTATGACCATAATCGACGAGCGCTGTGAAAGGTTGACCTAACTCGATTCGCTCCATCCGACCTCGAGCACCTTTGAGAGTTCGTGAAGCGCTCTCTATGACCAGTGGATCTACCCCACTATCAACCGCCAAGGCAACGGCCATCAGATAGTTCTCAACATTGTGCGTTCCGATCAATGGGATCTCGGTAGAGATCAAGATGCCTCCTGGACCGCGGATCTCAAGGCGATTGACACTCGTTGTTGCTTCCCTATTGGTAACAAACCAAGAAGCGCTTCTATCAAGGAGTGAGAGAGTCATAGTCTCTAGCGAAGTCATCGAGGCAAGGCGCTTTCCGTAACTATCGTCAATATTGATGAATGCTCGTTCGCCATACTCGTGTGTGAAGAGCGAGGCCTTCGCCTGGAAGTAGCTCTCCATATCGCGATGGAAGTCGAGATGATCTTGGGAGAGATTGCTGAAGCCAACCGCAGCGAACCTGGCACCATTTATGCGATGAAGGGCTAGACCATGTGAACTCACTTCCATGGCGAGCGCTCGGACATGGAGTTGGGCCATCTGCGCAATGCGTCGAGCGATCTCATCTGCGGATTCCGTGGTCCGATCCGCACTCATCTCGATCCCCGGCATCAAGGTTGCAATCGTTCCCATCAAACCGGCGGTGAAGCCAGCCGCTTGCCAGATCTCATAGAGCAATGTGGTGATCGTGCTCTTGCCATTGGTCCCTGTGACACCAACAGCGTGCATGCTTCGCATCGGATTCCCATGGAACCAATGTGCGAGGTGACCTAGATCGACTTCCGGACGAGAGACGACGAGCACTGGAACTCCGAGCTCACCTTTGGCTGAGATCCTCTTCTCACCTTCTCGATCGGTGAGGATCGCGCTTGCGCCAGCCGAAATCGCACGAGATGCGTACTCGGCACCATGACTTCGAATCCCCTGATGTGCGACGAAGAGCGCTCCCGGCATCACGGACTCAGTCGAACTTGAGATCTCGGTGATCTCAATTCCTGCACACTGCGCAAGAGAGAGACCCGTGTCACCCAGGTAGTTGGCGACATCGACGAGCGATCTCGTCTCCGATATCAGTGCGTGCTCATCCACGAGCATCGACTTTCTCTTTTCTCGCTGGTTTCTCGCGCTTCTCGCTCTCTTGGACGTTTTCGTCCTTGGACGCTGGATTGCTGATCTTGCGCAGATAATCCTTGTAAGTGAGCGCGTACTCTGTCTCAGCCTTCGCTGTTGGAGGGATGTTCTGAGATTGGAGAATGTAGCTCATCACTTCCTTGAAGACTGGACCACCGAGATAGCCGCCGTAGTAGACGCCCTTCGGTGCCTGAATCGTCACATTGACAACATAGGCAGGATCATCTGCGGGGGCGAAACCGATGAAGGATGCTGTGTATCCCTTGTAGCAACCGCACCGCTCATCATGGCGCGATGCCGTTCCAGTCTTACCTGCGACGCGATATCCAGGTATCGCGGCAGTCTCTGCTGTTCCATGTGGACCGACGACGCTCTCCATGATCAGGCGCATCTTCTCAGCCGTCGCAGAGGAGACCACGCGGACAGATTCACCCTTCTTATGTGCCGTGAACGCACCGTTAGGAGCGATTGTTCCTTTGATGACGCTCGGTGGAACCCGCACTCCATCATTTGCAAGAGTGGAAAAAATCGAAGTTGCTTGAATGGCGGTCAAGGAATACCCCTGACCGAATGAGATGGTCGGAAGCGATGTGCCGGACCACTCTTTGACCGGCCGCAACTTGCCCGCAGACTCTCCTGGTAATCGAAGTTCCGTGGACTGCCCCAAACCGAAGGCGCGCAAGTAATCGTAGAGACGATCCTTTCCGACCATCTCACCAATCTTGATCGCTCCGGTGTTGGTTGAATTCGCTAACGCTCCAGCAACAGTGATCTTCTCAGTCTTGTGATAATCGTGATCCTTGAATGAAGTGCCATAACGCTTGAGTTTGTAGGGAGTGGTGATGATCGTTTCTGGTGAGACTTTGCCCTCTTCGAGCGCGGCGGCGTAGGTGATCACCTTTCCAGTAGAACCAGGTTCGTAGATCTCCTCCACTGTGAGGTTTCGATAGAGCGCAGGATCTACTCCATTGCGATTGTTGGGATCGAATGTCGGATAGGTGGCGTGGGCGAGGATCTCACCCGTCTTCGGATTCTGGACGATGACAGTTCCGGAGATTGCCCGAGATGACTTGACTCCTCTGGTGATCGCTTGCTGCGCTACCCACTGCACATCGCGATCTATCGTCAATTGAATGCTCTCACCTGGCACCGAATCCATCATGACTTCTTGTGTTCCTGGAATGATCGTTCCGCCAGCGTTGGCATAGGTGTAAACACCATCTTGTCCGGTGAGTAGAGAGTTAAGGCTGTATTCCAATCCAGCCGCACCAACACCTGCGTCATTGGTGAAGCCAAGGAGAGATGCAGCGAGCCGGCCCGCCGGATACTCACGGTCATAGATGCGCTCGGCCCAAAATC
>JBJTGO010000012.1:0-3791 GCA_046093985.1 Actinomycetota bacterium | reverse complement strand
ACCTCCTCGACCTTGCGGTGATCGGTTGCGGTGAGATCACAGAACTCCAAAAGCGAGCGCTCGCCTAAGGGCGTTTCTGTTGTCAATGGCGCAATCTTCTTCTCGTCCAACTTCTTCTCTTCCGTCTCACAAGAACTCACTCCTCGTTGCAACCCATAACAAGGGCAAACTCAAAGAGATCCTTCGCATCTTCAGTGCCGAGATCCCTGATCTTCGCCTCTTCACACTTGATGATTTCCCGGGCGCAGAGGAAGTAGATGAAGTCGGTGAGACCTTCGAGGAGAACGCTCTTCTCAAGGCGCGGGCCGGTTTCCTTCATGCCGGGATTCCTACCCTTGCTGATGACAGTGGATTGGCAATCGATGCGCTTGGCGGAAAGCCAGGGATTCACTCGGCTCGCTATTCGGGCGGTGGCGATGCTGCGAATATAGAGAAGGTATTGCGTGAGCTCGAAGGAGTAGCGAGCGAAAGGCGCAGTGCCCGGTTTGTCTCGGTTGTTGCCTTTGTTGATTCAGGCGAAAAGCCCATCATTGAGCGTGGTGAATTGGAGGGCGTGATCATCGATACGCCTCGGGGTGAGGGTGGCTTCGGATATGACCCGATCTTCGCGCCCGAAGCATCCGCCTTAACTCTCGCTGAACTTTCTCCCACCGAAAAGGATGAGATCAGCCACCGCGGACGGGCGCTTCGCAAGATCGCCCCGAAGGTGGGGATAAGATTCGCGCAGTTTCGACCATAACTTCAAATACCCCGTTCCAACGGGTCATAACGAGGAGTCATCTCAGTGGCAGCAACGCGTAAGCCTAAGAAGTCCGTGAAGAAGGCAGTCAAGAAGACGGCCAAGAAGGCGCCGGCGAAGAAGAGCGCCAAGAAGTCCGTCAAGAAGACGGCCAAGAAGGCGCCAGCGAAGAAGAGCGCTAAGAAGTCCGTTAAGAAGACGGCCAAGAAGGCGACGTCACGCGCTGCAAAGCGTCCCGCAAAGAAAGTTGCCCAGCGAGTTGCCAAGCGTTCAGTGAAGAAGGCAGCGAAGAAGAGCGCTGCACGTGGTGCAAGTGCTGCATCCATCACCATCCCTGAAGTTCCGACTCGTGGCGTTGTCTCACCATCGTCGACTCCAACCGCTGCTACGAAGTCAGCAGCAACTCCAACGTCATCTCCTGCTCCAAAGAAGAAGGGCTCTGGTCCTTTCTTCTTCATTCTCGTCGGTGTACTTGCTATCGCTCTGATCTTCGCATCACAGAGTGGCGATGATTCTGATGAGATGGGTTCTGGCACCATGGTTGAAGAGAGCACCTCGCCAACTCCGGTAGCCAGTGAAGAAGCAACCGAAGAGTCGACTGAGGAAACTACGGAAGAGACGACAGCTCCAGCTTCTTACGACGCTCCCACTGGAATCGTCGCGCAATACACCAACAGTGAGAAGAGCGCTGCGACCATCTTCTGGAAGGCCCCTGCATCAACCGATGGCATCACCGGTTATGCGATCCAGATCCAGCGAAACGGTGGCGCTCGTGAGGATCTCTCCTCAACACCTTCGACTCAATTCACTCTCGACATCACAAAGAGTGAAGGATCAGGATGGACTAGCTTCATCGTCCAGACCGTCTATTCAGACGGAACTGTTGTCGACGGTAAGGTCTTCGGTCTCTCTGGTCAGTGGAATTAGTTCCTCGCCACGTAACGTAACCACTTACTCGCGATAACCGATCTCCTCGAGTACTTCGAGGATCGCAGAGACATAGACGTTCGCACCTGTCGGCACGAGATGGACGCCGTCGGGTGCGAAGTACTCAGGTCGATCGCTTGAGATGCGACTCCAATCGACGAGGCGTCCATTCGGATATTCATCGATCATCGAAGCGATGATCTCGTTATTTGCATCGCGCCAACCTCGGGGCACCGCAGCGTTGACGACGATGAAATACGGCTGATCTTTGAGGAGTTCGAAGAGATCGCGCACACTCTCTTCGCGGATAACGCCATTGTTTCCTAGATTCACGATGGCGATCGATTCTGGGACGCTTCTGACATCGACTCGCACTACATCGATCAACTCGGGCAATTGTCTTCCTACTCGCGCATTGATGAGGTCAACTGGTTCGTAACTCTCAAGGAGGGAACGGATCCCCAAGATCACCGAATCCCCAGCGATCCAAAGCCCGGTCTTTTGATTGGGCGATGCGACCGGATCAAAGTCAGAACTGCTTGGTTGCGCAGTTGTTTGATCTTTCTTGGCCGCGACATCAGTGGATTCGATGGCGTTGATCGAGACTGTTGTTGTCGCAGCGAGCGTTGCGACAATCGCAATCGCAACAAAAGTCTTCTGCCGCGCACGAACGACGGGAGTTCGATACTTGAGACCCTTGATCCAGAGTTCAACCGCGCCATTTCGCACCGGTACTTCGATCCATCGATAGGAGATATCAGCGAGCGCGAAGACGATCAGAATGCGAAGCGCGTAGAGCGCCCAATCATCACCAACGAGATCAACCGAAGGTCTCGTCACTTGGAAGACGACCCAGTGCCAGAGGTAGATCCCATAGGAGCGCTCTCCGATCCACATCATCGGTGCGCGTGTGAACTGTCGAGCGAGACGAGATGCTGGGTGAACCAGCGACATCAAAGCCATGCAACCGAAGATCGCAGTCAAGGGGAATGCGATTCGATAGAGAGTCGGGTCATTGGGATCGACGAAGAGAAAGAGCGAGAGCAAACCTAGGAAGGCTGCGAGACCAAATCCGTCGATGAAATCTTTTGCACCCTTCGCAATATCTGCGCTGAAGTTTCGAGGGATCCATCGCACTGCGAGCGCTGCGCCAAGGAAGAGTCCGATGCTATGGGTATCACTTCCGAAGTAAACATGGCTCACAGAAGTCGCCGATTCCGCATCGATCTTCACCGAGTAAAGGAAGAGAAGGGTTCCGGAGGCGAGCGCGAAGAGAAGAGCGAAGGCAGGGATTCGCTTCTTGCCGAAGAAACGTAAGACAAAGAGGAGGATCAATGGCCAGAGAAGATAGAACTGGATCTCTACAGCCAACGACCAGGTGTGTTGTAGGAGTGGTGGTCGACCAATCGTTGAGAAGTAATCCTGCTCCCGGGCCACGAGAGCCCAATTCATAAGGCCCGTGAAGAGATAGGGAAGATCCGAGACGAAGCGCTTGACCGTTTCGGGAGCCCAGACCCCAACGAAGAGAGTTGTCATCACCACCATGAAGATGAGGGCGGGAAAGAGTCGTCTGATGCGACTGCGGTAGAACTTGCGAAGATCGAGCGCGCTTGATCGTTCAATCGAGTCGAGGATCAAGCGAGTGATGACATAACCGGAGATCACGAAGAAGAGATCAACGCCAAGGAATCCACCTGGCCACCAGGGAAGGGTCAAGTGATAGAGCAAGACTGCGATCACCGAGATCGCGCGCAATCCATCAATTGCGGGGATGTAGCGCTCGGAACGGAGCGTTGTCGTGAGATCAGGATCTGTCAGCGCCATGGAGTCCCGATTAGATCAAGTGTCGGATTCACTCTCTTCGAGTGATTACTTCTTCTTGGTTCTTCTGGCCTTAGCCGCCTTGGTGGACCTGGTTGAAGTTGCTGACTTCGCAGACTTGAAGTTTTTGGACTTCGACTTTCCGACGGAGTCCTTCTTGCGCGTCGTCTTCGCGCTTGAACCTGTCGCTGGTGTCGCACTCTCACCCTCTGCTTTTCGAGGAAGACGCGGCTTGCCGTTCTCATCGACACTTCGCTCGACCGCAGCGCTCACTTGTGAGAGTCGCTCCCATGCCGCATCAAGT
>JBJTGO010000011.1:0-1845 GCA_046093985.1 Actinomycetota bacterium | reverse complement strand
GCTTCGCGTTGCGCCCTCTCCGCCTTCTCGATTCCACCTTGGATCGCCTCAGTACGAGCGGCGAATGCCTTCTCGAACATCGGTGTCACCTTGGAACGAAGTACGAAGTAGAGCAACCCGAATGCGATCGCGCCGGCGATGATCTCAGCGGTGTGTGGGATGAGTGGATTGACCTCACCACCTGCCGCGTATGAGGTCATGGCCATGAAGATCGTCGTCATGATCTATCGATTAGAGGACGAAGGCCAAAACGAGACCGAAGAGTGCGAGCGCTTCAGCAAGTGCGAAGCCGAGGAATGCGATCGGCTGGAGTACTGAACGTGCCTCTGGCTGACGTGCCACACCATTGATGTATGCGGCGAAGATCATGCCGGTCGCGATTGCAGGACCGATCGCAGAGAGGCCGTAACCGACCAGATTGAGCGTACCTTCCATTGTCCTTACCTTTCCTAACTTCTCCAGGTCACCGAGTGAGACCCGGAATTCTCTTTTCTAGCTTCTTATTGTTTCTCTCATGATGGCCTACCCCTAGTGCTCGTCCGCTAGCGCACCGGCGATATAGAGCGCAGTGAGGAGGGTGAAGATGTAGGCCTGTAGGACCTGCACCATGAATTCGAAGAATGTGAGCGCGATTCCGATGATGAATGCGAATGGGCTGACCAGTTTAAGTCCGATCACCCCAGCGAGAAGGTGCTCACCGCCAAGGAAGAAGACCATGAGCAAGAGGTGGCCCGCGAACATATTGGCGAAGAGACGGAGCGAGAGCGTGAGCGGTCGGACGATGAAGTAGGTCGCGATCTCGATCGGAGTGAGCAAGATATAGACCGGCTTTGGAACCCCTGGCATGAACATGATGTCACGCATGTACTTGACGATGCCCTGCTTACGAATGCCGATGTAATGGAAGATGAAGAAGGTGATCGCAGCGAGGACATAAGGGAACGAGACTCGCGACATAGTCGGGAATTGCAACATCGGCACGATGCCGAAGACGTTGTTGACCAAGATGAAGGTGAAGAGCGTGAAGAGATATGGCACGAACTTCAAGAATTCATGTCCGATGATGTCTCGCGCAAGTCCCTCGCGGACGAAGTTGTAGACCCCTTCGCCGGCGAATTGGAGTTTGGAGGGGACGACTGCAGCTTTACGTGAAGCGGCGATGAAGAAGACCGAGATCAGAATGACGGAGAGGAATGCGAGGAGGATCGGCTTGGTCGCGAATTCGACGCCGTCGATGAAGGGCGGAAGGACGAAATCTTCTGCAGCGGGAGGAATGAATCCTTCACCAGTTGCAGCAAGTTGGATCAACACAGTTCTCCTGAGATTCGCTTCGTTAGGTGAATTACTCGTGAGGTGAACTACCTTGGCCATCGCAGGGAATCGATGCTTCCGGAGCGCGCTCGTACCCTAAATGAGGACGGGTCTTTCAGGAAAATCGAAAATTTACTTGCGACCGAAGCGCATCCAGACCAGGTAGAGGGCAGAGCCCATGCCGAGGAGGAGTCCGATCAGGGTGAAAAAGTCCCGATTGAGGAAGTGATCGAGGCCATATCCGATGCCGCCCCAGACCAGAAGACCTGAGAGGAGGTATCCGAATATCGACCAGAGCGCACCTTCCTCGCCTCGGTTCGGCTCCCGAGGTGGGGTATTCGAGTTATCAGACATCAGGGCTCAAGCGTATCTTCATGAAGGCGCGAATCTCCCCCGCTAACCAGGCAGTAGTAAGGAGAAGTGAGGCGATAGCGAAGGTGGGACGGTCGATGGTGGCTGGATCGGTGAGTCTGGTCACCACGATGAGGAAGACCGCCATCAAAGCGACCTTGAGGAAGTACGAGAGCATCGCGA
>JBJTGO010000010.1:0-3128 GCA_046093985.1 Actinomycetota bacterium | reverse complement strand
GAGTCGCGCACCTCGCCAAGGACCCCAATCGATTCCTGGCAGCGGTCCAAGTCGGCGTGACCCTCTTCGGTGTCCTCTCCGCTGCCGTCGGTGCAGACCAACTCGGCGAGTATCTGATTCCTTTTCTCATCGACTCTGGGTTCTCTGCCGGAGTCGCAGACACGATCTCACTCATCGGACTCACTCTGATCATCGCCTACTTCTCGCTCGTCTTCGGTGAGCTGGTTCCAAAACGAGTAGCGCTCGCAAAGGCAGAGGCGATCGCACCCACCCTTGCCATCATCGTCGATAACGTCGCCAAAGTCTTCCGACCTTTGATCTGGCTTCTCTCGCGATCGACCAATGCAGTCGTTCGCCTCTTCGGGATCGATCCGACCTCTGGTCGTCAAGATATGTCGGAAGAGGAGTTGATGGACCTTGTCTCCGGCCATCAAGCGTTGACCGATGAGGAGCGAGATATCGTTGAAGAGGTCTTCAACGCAAGTGAGACTCAGATCCATGAGGTGATGCGTCCACGTACTGAGGTCGACTTCCTTGATGCATCACTTTCGATCAAGGAAGCGATCACAGTTGCGGTCGAGAAGGCGCACTCGCGTTATCCCGTCGTACGCGGTTCAAGTGACGAAGTTGTCGGCTTCATCCATGTCCGAGATCTCCTTGATCCTGAACATGCACCGACAGCTCTGATTCGCGACTTGGTTCGTCCGATCATCTTCCTACCTGGAACGAAGGGCGTCCTTCCTGCGCTGAGTGAGATGCGCGCCGGTCGACAACAGATCGCGATCGTGCTCGATGAGTATGGCGGCACCGATGGCATCGTCACACTTGAGGATCTCGTCGAAACGATGATTGGCGATATCCATGATGAGTACGACGAGAGCGAGACCGAGAGCGAGACGCAACCGAGAACCGGTGAACTCGAAGTCGACGGGCTTGTCGCACTTGATGACCTTGCAGAGGAGATCGGCAAGAACCTGCCTGATGGCCCTTATGAGACGCTCAGCGGTTTGATCATGCATCACCTCGGTCGGATGCCAGAGGACCATGATGTGGTGCACGTAGATGGATTCCGCATCACAGTGATCGAGATGGAGGGGCGACGAGTTGGTCGCGCACTCGTCGCCGTCACAGGTACCGGTATCAGCGCAAGCGCCGGATAAACTTCAGAGATGAAGCGAGTCCTCTCCGGAATCCAACCGACAGCGGACTCTTTCCACCTCGGCAATTACCTCGGTGCGATCCGGCAATGGGTTGCGTTGCAAGATTCTCATGATGCTTTCTACTGCGTCGTCGATCTCCATGCGTTGACCGTCGATGTCGATCCGAAGGTCCTAACCGAGCGAACCCTGGTCTCTGTCGCTCAACTCGTCGCACTCGGAGTCGATCCCAATCGATGCACGATCTTCGTCCAGTCCCATGTCGCTGCTCATAATCAACTCGGTTGGGTGATGGAGTGTCTCGCTGGTTTCGGTGAGGCAAGTCGAATGACGCAATTCAAAGATAAGTCGCAGAAGGCTGGCGCGGATCGAACCACGGTTGGACTCTTCACCTATCCACTGCTTCAGGCTGCGGACATCATGCTCTATGGCGCGAATGTCGTCCCCGTTGGTGAGGATCAGAGACAACATATCGAACTCACTCGTGATCTCGGCCAGAGGTTCAATACACGCTATGGCGAGACCTTGGTGATCCCAGAAGCGCAGATCATGAAGGCAGGTGCGAAGATCAATGATCTTCAAGATCCCAATGCCAAGATGAGTAAGTCCGCCGCTTCGCAAGCAGGTGTGATCGATATCTTGGATGAGGCGAGTATCAATATCAAGAAAATCAAGTCCGCTGTCACCGATATGGGTAAAGAGATCCGATTCGATGAGAAGGAGAAGCCTGGAATCTCCAACCTCCTGACCATCCTCTCTCACCTCGGCGGAAAGTCGATTTCCGAGCTTGAGAGCGAGTTCTCCGGTTCTGGATATGGCGATTTCAAGATGGCGGTAGCGAACACGGTCGCTGACTATTTCGCACCGGTAAGAGCGCGGACTCAGCAACTTCTTACTGAACGTTCAGAGCTCGTTGCCATTATTGAGTCTGGTGCGAAGAAGGCGGAAGCGGTTGCTAGCGATACCCTCGCTCGGGTTTACGCGAATATGGGTCTTCTGCCGCGCCATCGCTGACCGTTTGGAAGTCTCGACGTAGGCAAGACTTCAGAGAGGAGCGAATGAAGATGCGCAAGAAGATCTCCCTCCTTCTCTCGACCCTGTTACTCATCACCGTCACCTCGATCCCTCAGGCTGCGACGGCTACATCTTCAGACGGAATCGATCGCACCAAGAAGATTGCGCTCCTCTTTGATTCCGGAGGTCCCGGCGACGGTTCCTTCAACGATGCATCACGATCGGCGCTTCGGAAAGCAGTGAAGAAGTACAAACTCGTCGCACCGAACGTCCGAGAGTTGGTCACTGACGGAACTCTGGGCGATCGGATCTATCGCCTTCGACTCATGGCGCGTAGTGGCTATTACATGATGATCGCCGTTGGAAGTGCAAATGCTGAGGCGGTTCGTCGCGTCAGTCTCGAGTATCCCGAATTGGAATTCGCCATCGTCAACGATGGCACGGTCAGTGGTCTCAATGTCGCCTCGCTCGTCTTTGACGATGGACAGGCTGCCTACATGGCGGGCTGTGCGGCAGCGCTCACCACACGTTCGAAGCGAGTCCTCTACATAGCCAAGGATCAGACAGAGCTCAATCGCCTCGCTTCTCATTTCGAGAGCGGGGTCAAGGCCTCCACTCGTGATGGAATCGAACTCAATGTTTCGCACATGGGTTTGGATTACGCCGCACTTCTCAATTCCGTCCGTGATGGATCTCGTGAGAATGGGATCGATCGGGTTTACTCCACCTGGAATCTCGATGCGGCTGTGCTCTCTGCGATCATCGTACGAAATCGAGAACGGACTCGATTGGGTCAGATCAAGTTGATCGCAAATCGTCCAGATCAGTACTACGTCAATCTTGAGATCGCTAAGCCTCACCTTCTCCTCACCATCGACCGCAACATCGATCGAGCAATGGATCTCGTGGTTCGAAGTGCGGTCCGTGGTGATTACATTCTCAATATTCTCGATGGCG
>JBJTGO010000009.1:0-4017 GCA_046093985.1 Actinomycetota bacterium | reverse complement strand
CGATGTCTACCGCTCCTCAGGTCCTGGTGGCCAGAGCGTCAATACGACCGATTCTGCGGTCCGAATCACCCATATTCCGACCGGGATCGTGGTCTCTTGTCAGAACGAGAAGAGCCAATTGCAGAACAAGGAGTCAGCGCTCCGCATCCTTCGCGCACGCCTTCTTGCTGCCGCCCAAGAGGCTGCTGATGCTGAGGCTGCTGCGACACGAAAGTCTCAAGTGAGAACGGTCGATCGAAGCGAGCGAATCCGCACCTACAACTTCCCGGAGAATCGCCTCTCCGACCATCGCGTCAACTTCAAGTCGAATAATCTCGATGCCGTGCTCAATGGGCAATTGGATGAAGTGATCCAATCGCTCCTCGATGCAGATAAGGCAGAGAAGCTCGCAGCAGCGAGCGCATGAGCGAACTTCGTCAGATCCTTCGCGACGGTAAGCGAAGGTTGGAAGATGCGAAGATCTCCACAGTCGATGCTGAGTTATTGCTGGCTCATCTTCTCGGTGTCGGACGGATGGATCTCCATGCCCGCGAGTTCAATTTCACTCAAGAAGAGGAGCGCGAACTTCGTGAGCGATTCGATGAGTTGATCTCATCTCGGATCGATTCGATACCGGTGCAATACCTCACCGGTGAGGCACACTTTCGCCAGATCACACTCTCGGTAGGCCCCGGCGTCTTGATACCAAGGCCAGAGACAGAGGGCCTCGTTGAATTGGCTCTTCTCTGGTTGGAGAAAGAGAGAAGTATCGAGGCGAACCGTAGGTTTTCAGGTGTGGATCTCGGCTCTGGTTCTGGTGCGATTGCGATCTCCCTCGCTACCGAGGCAGCGATGCGCAAAATCCACCTCTCGCTCGTCGCTGTCGAAGATTCAGCGGAGGCAAAGCCCTGGTTGGAGCGAAATATCGCCACCTATGTAGAGAAGCATGGTGAAGGAATCGATATCCGCTTCATCAACCTTGCGGTCGAGGATGCGCTCCTTGGCGTCAAGTGTGATCTCGTCATCGCCAATCCTCCCTACATCCCACGTGATACCGAGTTACCTGAGGATGTACGACAAGAACCTGAGCGGGCACTCTTTGGCGGAAGTGTGGGAATCGAAACTCCACTCCACTTCATCGAACATAGCGCTCGTATGCTCAAACCTGGGGGAGCGCTCTTTATGGAGCACTTTGAAGGACAAGGCGAGGTGCTCGCTCGCTTCATGAACGATCAATTCTCAGAGATTGTCGGCCATGATGACCTCAATGGCCGGGGTCGTTATATTTCAGCCCGCAAGAAGTGATGTGAAAGCCAGTTGAGAGAAAAGGTGTTCTGGTGTCGGAGAGATTGACGATCAAGCAGGGACCTAGAGCTAAGGTCGCGCCTGCTGCGCAAGCCGCCTTCGAAGCGATTCGAGATGGCCATGTGATCGTAGCTCCCATCGAACACTCCTATGTCTTCGTCGCTGATGCCTTCAACCATGGCGCGGTTGCGAAGATCCACCAACTTCGAGGTGATGATCTCGGAGTTGCTGCGCAGGTTCTGATCCGCGATGCATCTGTCGTGAAGGGATTGAGCGCCGCCCCGCACGAAGGAGCTGATGCGCTCGCCAAATATTTCTGGCCAGGGCTCTTGACCATCATCACGCCAGCACAACGAGGACTCACCTGGAATCTCGGCGATAACAAAGAACTCGGCAAAGTCGCACTTCGCGTCCCCTCCAATCGCTTCATGACTGCGCTCCTCGCGCTCACCGGGCCGCTTGCGGTCGCGCATGCAGCGCTCGCGAAAGGGCGGATCCCACGCACGACGACGATGATTCCCGCCCTTGATAAGGACCTTGCATACATCATCGATGCGGGAGAGTTGGCTGAGCATCCATCAGGTTCAGGCTCGAGCATCGTTGAGATTCGCGGCAAAGAGCTCCATGTCATTCGCGAAGGAGCGATCTCGATCGAGGAATTGATCACAACGCATCCCTCTGTGGTGCGTCCTAGCGCTTCGGCCGCTGGACCTAGCGCATAGGCTTTGGCTCATGTCCCAATCCTCGACTCCCTTCTTCGGCTCGGATTTCGAAGCGCTTCGAAGCCAAGATCCTGAGATCGCGGATATCTTGCTCAAGGAGTTGGAGCGACAACGGACCAATCTTCAATTGATCGCAAGCGAGAACTTCACATCTCCCGCTGTCCTCACCGCACTCGGATCCACTCTCTCCAATAAGTATGCCGAGGGATATCCCGGTAAGCGTTACTACGGCGGCTGCGAAGTCGTCGATATCGCAGAGGAGATCGGCAATGCGCGAGCGAAGGAACTCTTCGGTGCAGAGCACGCGAATCTCCAGCCACATTCAGGCGCGAGCGCCAATGTCGCGGTCTATCAAGCCTTCACCAAGCCAGGCGATACCGTCCTTGCGATGTCGCTCGCTGAAGGTGGCCATCTCACGCATGGATCAAAGGTCAATTTCTCTGGTAAGTGGTTCAACGTCGTCTCGTACGGAGTACGGAAAGAGGATGAGCGAATCGACTATGACGAGTTGGAGCGCCTCGCTCATGAACATAAACCGAAGATGATCTGCTCCGGCGCGACCGCCTATCCAAGCCTGATTGACTTCGCGCGGATCCGAAAGATCTGCGACGCTGTAGGGGCGATCATGTGGGTCGATGCTGCACACTTCATAGGACTTGTCGCAGGTAAGGCGATTCCATCTCCCGTTCCGTACGCAGATGTCATCTCGTTCACGACGCATAAGGTCTTACGAGGCCCTCGCGGCGGAATGATCTTGAGTAAGGCAGAACATGCAGCAGCGATCGATAAAGCAGTCTTCCCTGGGATGCAAGGTGGCCCGATCATGAGCGCAGTCGCTGCCAAAGCGGTAGCGCTGAGGGAATGTATGCAACCTGCTTATCAAAGTTATGCCAAAGATGTCATCACCAATGCGAAGGCGCTCGCTGCAGCCTTGGAGCGAGAAGGAATGCGCGCAGTCTCCGGTGGAACCGAGACGCATCTTGCGCTGATCGATGTTCGAAGTACTGGCGTCAATGGCAAAGTCGCCGACGAGAGATGCGGCCGATCTGGAATCACTTTGAATAAGAATGCGATTCCTTTCGATCCAGAGAAGCCATCTGTGACGAGTGGTATCCGAGTCGGCACTCCCGCGACGACGACGCAGGGGATGGGCGTTGCAGAGATGGGCGAGATCGCAACGCTGATCAAAGAGGCGATTCGCGACGGCGAGGATGATGGCAAGGCGAGCGCGATCAAGAAGAAGGTCGCAGCTCTCACTGCCAGATTCCCGGTCTATCCACGATAAGTGCGGATCAGGTAGTAGACCTCGGTGCGCGAATATCTCTTGACTCTCCTGATCGCAGCGGCGGTCACCTATGTCATCACTCCCTTCATCGCTAAGGTCGCGATGCGAGCGAGAGCGGTTGCGAGTGTGCGAGAGCGAGATATCCATACCGTCACGACGCCTCGATGGGGCGGTCTGGGAATGTGGCTCGCCTTTGCTGCAACCCTGCTCATCGTCGATAACCTCAATCTCGTCGGTAAGTCATTTACCCGCGAGATGATGGGTGTCTTCTTAGCCGCAACGTGCGTCGTTATCCTTGGCGCTCTCGATGATCGATTCGAACTCGATGCGATCACGAAACTTGCCGGTCAATCACTCGCCGCTGGCGTTCTCCTTCTTTATGGCGTGCAGATCCTTTGGATTCCGATCAATGGGATCGTCATCTTGCCGACCAATATCGGTCAGTTCCTTACCGTCCTCGTCGTCGTGATCTGTATCAATGCAGTCAACTTCGTCGATGGTCTCGATGGACTTGCAGCCGGTATCGTCGCGATATCAGCGGCGGCGCTCTTCGGTTTTGCTTATCTCTTGGCGGTGGAGAACGGATTCCCTCGGGCAGGTGCGCCTTCGCTGGTCAGTGCGATCATGATCGGTCTCTGTCTTGGCTTTCTGCCACATAATTTCTATCCAGCGCGGATCTTCATGGGAGATTCTGGATCGATGCTCCTTGGTCTGATGCTCGCAGCC
>JBJTGO010000008.1:0-1706 GCA_046093985.1 Actinomycetota bacterium | reverse complement strand
TACCACCAGGACCCAACCCAGCGCTCGCCGACTTACTCACTCTCACCTTCATGATCGATACGCCGAAGTTCTTGCAAGAGATGCAAGAGCGCCATGGCGATATCACTTCCTTCTTCCTTGCTCGCAGACTCTTCATCGGCATCTTCTCTGCGCAAGGCACCTATGAAGTCACGGTCTCCAAACAGCATCACTTCGTCAAAGGCGTCGGCTTCGCCAGGATGAGAAAAGTCCTCGGTGAAGGCCTCCTTACCAATGAAGAGCCGATCCATATGCAACATCGCCGGATGATGCAGCCACCCTTCCATCACGGCAACCTCGATACATATGTCGCCTTGATGCACGAAATCATCAACAATCACACCAAGAAGTGGAAGAACGAGATCCATCTCGCTGACGAGATGATGGCGCTAACCCTTGAGATTGTGGCGCAATGTCTCTTCGGGATGGAATCCAACAAATACACCAAGCAGATTGCTCATTCGATGGAGATCGCTATCGATCGAATCGAAAGGACGATGCTCCCTGGCCTCGATCGCTTCGATGCTTCGAAGATCCCTTACTTCACCAAGTTTCGAAAGTCCTCCGATGATCTTGTCTCGATCGCGGATGAGATCATCGCAAAGCGAATCGACTCCAAATCAGAGCGCACCGATGACCTACTGGGGATCCTCCTTGCGATGCGGACCTCGATCTCGATCGATCACATTCGCGATGAGGTCTTGACTCTCATCCTCTCCGGTCATGAGACGACTGCGAATGTCCTCACCTGGGCCTTCTCGTATCTCAGCGCCGATCCCATCTGGCAAACCAAACTCCAAGAAGAAGCGAAGTCATGGGATCTCACCAAAGCACCCACCTATCAAGAACTCGAAGCGCGCACTCCGATTGCATCAGCAATCCTTTGGGAAGCGCTTCGCCTTGCACCGCCAGTCTGGGTTGCGCCACGGATTGCAGTTGATGATGTTGAGATCGACGGAACCCAGATTCCAAAAGGCGCCCACGTACTTGTGAGCCAATACGTGACCCAACGCGACTCACGCCACTTCACTGATCCAGAGCGCTTCGATCCGAGTCGATGGCTCGATCCAGAGTTCGAGAAGTCACTTCCGAAAGGCGCCTACTTTCCTTTCGGTGCAGGTTCACGAAAGTGCTTGGGGGAGTTCTTCGCCCTCGCCGAAGCTCGATTGATCTTGCTCTTCGTTGGCACACGGTTCACCATCAACAATCAGTTCCCCAAGGCCCAACCCCGAGCCACCTATCGCCCGAAGGGTTCGGTTCCGACGAAGATCTCCACGAAGTAGTTCCCGCCTTCAGCTGCGCCTCCCAACCCCTCACCCAACCCCTCACAAAGGGCGAGGTTTGTGGGGTTTTCACGTGAAGACCGCTGACTTTCGTGATGCCCTCAAGTAATGTCCCGGCGTGGCACTTGTGGAGATCCGGGGACTGAAAAAGTCCTTTGGATCGGTTCGCGCAGTTGATGGCGTCGACCTCGATATCAATCAAGGTGAGTTCATCACTCTTCTCGGTCCATCTGGATCAGGAAAGACCACAGTCCTTCGCATGATTGCCGGCTTCGAAGTCCCCGACGCCGGAACGATCCGACTCAATGGCGCCGACATCACCAACCTTCCGCCCTATGAGCGCGATGTCAACACCGTCTTCCAAGATTATGCACTCTTCCCACATATGGATGTCATCACCAATAT
>JBJTGO010000007.1:0-1464 GCA_046093985.1 Actinomycetota bacterium | reverse complement strand
CGAAAGCCTTATGGATGGTGGCTTGGCTGGATCTTGCAGGTAGCGACCATCCTCTACGGATTGATCATTCCCTCGATGTTCTTCATGGGAGCGATATTCGCACTGCTCTGGGTTTCAGCGATCTACTTCGGTCGTAAGGGTGAGGCGATTCGAGCTTCGCTGATAGCCGAGCAGGAAGCAGATCAGGCTAAGGGCAAGGAATAACCCTTTCTCTCTGAGGATTTAGCGGGTGTTGCCCGCACGACTACAATCACGCCTTGTGACTTCTCCTATGCAGCGCACACTTGTCTTGGTCAAACCCGATGGCGTCAAGCGACGTCTCATCGGCGAGATCATCGCGCGCATCGAGAGAAAAGGTTATGAGGTCGTCGCGCTCAAGACGATGCGTGCAGATCGCTCCATCTTGGAAGCGCATTACGGTGAACATGAGGGCAAGCCCTTCTATGAGCCGCTTCTTGAGTTCATGCTCTCCGGACCGATCGTTGCGATGATCGTGGAAGGTCAGCGGGTAATCGAGGGCTTCCGTTCCATCGCAGGCGCCACAGATCCAACCGTTGCGGCACCGGGATCGATTCGGGGGGACTTGGCGCGGGATCAAGGCACGAAGGTGGTTCAGAACCTCGTCCATGGTTCGGATTCTGAAGAGTCGGCTGCGAGAGAGATGGCGATCTTCTTTCCTGAATTCCGCTAGATATTCAATAGGCTGCAAACAACAACATATAACAAGAGGCAAGCAAGAAGAGTAAGCGAGATAGATAGGGAAGAGATGAGCACATCGAATAAGTTCAGTTTCGTCGGTCGCGACATGGCCGTCGACCTCGGTACCGCAAATACCTTGGTCTATGTCCGTGGTCGAGGCATCGTGCTCAACGAACCCTCAGTCGTCGCCGTCAACCAAGATAACGGCGCCATCCTCGCTGTCGGTGCTGAAGCGAAGAAGATGATCGGTCGCACCCCCGGCAATATCGTTGCGATCCGTCCCTTGAAGGATGGCGTCATCGCTGACTTCGATACCACGGAGCGGATGCTCCGTTACTTCATCCAGAAGGTTCACCGCCGTAGATACCTTGCAAAGCCTCGCATCGTCGTCTGTGTCCCATCCGGTATCACTGGTGTGGAACAGCGCGCAGTCAAGGATGCTGGCTACGCCGCAGGAGCAAGAAAGGTCTACATCATCGAAGAGCCGATGGCAGCAGCGATCGGCGCTGGTCTTCCGATCCATGAGCCGACTGGAAACATGGTCGTGGATATCGGTGGTGGAACCACTGAGGTTGCGGTCATCTCTCTCGGTGGAATCGTGGTCGCACAGTCGATCCGCACCGGTGGCGATGAGTTGGATCAGGCGATCATCAACTGGGTCAAGCGTGAGTTCTCACTCCTCCTTGGCGAGCGAACCGCAGAAGAGATCAAGATGGCAATCGGTTCAGCATGTCGACTCCCTGATGATGTCGATGCAGAGATCCG
>JBJTGO010000006.1:0-1341 GCA_046093985.1 Actinomycetota bacterium | reverse complement strand
TCTTCGCTACCTCATGATCAATGCCGACCGTGTGGTCAGCAAGTCACAGATCCTCGATCATGTCTGGCAGTACGACTTCCGTGGCGATGCTGGCATCGTAGAGACCTACATCTCCTACCTTCGAAAGAAGATCGATATCTATGAGCCACCGCTGATTCATACTGTTCGCGGCGTCGGCTATCGCATGCGTCTTCCAGCGAAGAAGTAAGTTGATCTAGTTATCTTGAAGAAGATGCCTAAGAGATCGTGGCGACCGAGCGATTGGACGCTGCGTAATCGTCTTGTCTTAGGCATCTCTCTCCTTGTGGCGCTCGGTTTCTTCCTCTCCGGTTTTGCCGCACAGAGCGCCTATCGCACCTTCTTGATTGATGAGGTGGATGCACAACTCGTCACTATCGTCGATAACAGCATCATCCGCCTCGATCGAGCCGGTATTCAAGGTGAGATCGATGATGATCGCCCATTTCGCCCGCTTGAACCGATCAGAGGAGTCCCTTCTGCGGTTGCGATCACGCTCATCGACCTCAATGGGAATGTGATCGGAAGCGTTGGTGGCGACCTCAGTGTTGCCAAGATCGAGATGACTCTTGATCGAGTGATCGATCGAATCTCCTATGGCTCACCTTTCACCATGGAGACAAAGGACGGGGCGTACCGGATCCTTGCGCTAGCACTTCCCTCTGGCATCGGAGTTGTGATGGCATCACAATCCCTAGAAAGCGTCCAATCCAATATCGATCAACTTAGATATCTCCTCACGCTGATCGGCCTCGTCGTCTTGGTATTGATCGCACTTCTTTCGAGGCGTGCTATCCGAATCAGTTTGAGGCCACTTGCTGCAGTTGAGAGCACAGCGGAGGCAATCGCCGAAGGTGATCTATCGGCGCGACTTCCCACTGCGAAACCACATACCGAAGTAGGTCGACTTGTGGGATCGCTCAACCAGATGCTTGCCCGAATCGAAGAATCATTCGCAGCACGCGTTGAGAGTGAGAATCGGTTACGTCGATTTGTTGCTGATGCAAGCCATGAACTTCGCACCCCTCTCACTGCGATCCGAGGTTTCTCCGAGCTCTATCGCCAAGGTGTGATCTCCGGTGAAGATAAGACGAAGGAACTTGTGCAGCGGATCGAAGACGAGTCGATTCGAATGGGAACCCTGGTAGAAGATCTTCTTCTCCTTGCGCGTCTTGATCAATCTCTAGAGATTGCAAAGCTCCCGGTCAACCTCGATGAAGTGGTAGGTGGAGCCGTTGCCTCCGCTCGAGTTGCAGGGCCGGAACATCCAATAGAGATCAAACTTTCTGAAGAAGAGTCTTATGTTCTCGGGGATCAAAATCG
>JBJTGO010000005.1:0-1621 GCA_046093985.1 Actinomycetota bacterium | reverse complement strand
GGAATGATCCAATTGATGCGCATCGCTGCCCTTGAGGGTGGATCGGCTGGAATCCGTGCAAATGCAATCAATCCTGATGCAGTCTTCGACAACTCACTTCTCTGGGCAGGTGGAATCCGCGAACAACGCGCTGCCGCACATGGGGTCAAACCCGAAGAGATAGAGGACTTCTACGCCTCGAGAAATATGCTCAAAGTGCGGGTCCGCACCGAGGATGTCGCAAAGACTGCGGCTTTCTTGCTTAGTGATGACTCATCGCGCACGACAGGAAGTGTCGTCGCTGTCGATGGTGGAGTCGCCGCTGCATTCCCTCGCTAACTAGCGAAGTCGAGACTTCAAACCTTCAAACTCATCCCTAAGGGCGTTAGGCAATTTCGTACCGATCTTCGTAAACCACTCCTCGATCAAAGGTAACTCTGCCTGCCACTCCTCCTTGCGAACCTCAAGGACTTCCTCGATATCAGTTTGAGGAACATCGAGCCCTGAGAGATCGAGATCTTCGCCCCGTGGCGCAAGTCCAATTGCACTCTCGACGCCGTCGACTCGTCCTTCGACGCGATCGATGATCCACTTCAAGACACGTGAATTCTCACCGAAACCTGGCCAGAGGAAGCGGCCATCAGAGCCACGACGGAACCAATTGACGTAGAAGATCTTCGGTAGCTTCGATTCATCACTCTTCTTGGTAAGGCTTAGCCAATGTTTGAAGTAATCACCGACGTGATAGCCGATGAAGGGCAACATGGCGAAGGGATCGCGGCGCACGACTCCGACAGCGCCCGTTGCAGCCGCAGTCGTCTCAGATGAGAGCGTTGCACCGAGGAAGACGCCGTGGTTCCAGGATCTTGCTTGCACCACAAGCGGAACCGTTGTCTTTCGGCGACCACCGAAGATGATTGCGGAGATCGGAACACCTGCGGGGTCTTCCCACTCTGGCGCGATGATCGGACATTGCGATGCAGGAGTACAGAAACGTGAGTTGGCATGTGAGGAAGTCTCGCTACTTGCAGGGGTCCAATCGCGCCTCTTCCAATCAGTCAGGTGTGCTGGTGGAGTCTCCGTCATTCCCTCCCACCAAACATCACCATCGTCTGTGAGCGCGACATTGGTGAAGATGGAGTTACCGAATTCGATCGTCTTCATCGCATTGGAATTGGTCGGCCAGCCGGTCCCAGGAGCCACACCAAAGAAGCCGAATTCAGGGTTTGTCGCATAGAGCCGACCATCGGATCCAAATCTCATCCATGCGATGTCATCGCCGAGTGTTTGAACTTCCCATCCGGGGATCGTGGGTTCAAGCATTGCAAGATTCGTCTTCCCACATGCAGAGGGGAAGGCTGCTGCGATGTAATGGGTCTTCTTCTCGGGTGAAGTGAGTTTGAGGATCAACATATGCTCGGCGAGCCATCCCTCATCGCGTCCCATCACTGAAGCGATGCGAAGCGAGTAACACTTCTTTCCTAAGAGCGCATTGCCACCATAACCGGATCCATAGGACCAGATCTCACGAGTCTCGGGGAAGTGGCTGATGTACTTGGTCTTGTTACATGGCCAGGCAAGATCCTTCTCGCCTTTCGCCAAAGGTGCGCCGACAGAGTGGAGCGCCTTCACGAAGGGCGCA
>JBJTGO010000004.1:0-7681 GCA_046093985.1 Actinomycetota bacterium | reverse complement strand
CACTACTCCTGGCCAACTTTCGCAAGGCGTCATTGATGCAGTTAGTGGTCTTCAACTCTCAATCCCAGAGATTGAGCGATTCGTCCATGGCACCACTGCTGGTCTCAATGCATTCTTAGAGCGCCGTGGTGCACGCACAGCGCTCATCACGACGAAAGGTTTCAGAGATGTCTATGAGATTGGACGAGCGAATCGTCCAGATATGTACAACCTCAAGTACAAGGCACCGAAACCTTTGGTTTCCCGTAAAGACATCTTCGAACTTGATGAGCGAATGGCCTTTGATGGTCAAGTAGTAACGAAGTTGAGTTCAGAAGAGCTCGATCGCATCGCTGATCTCGTTGTCGGAAAGTTCCAAGTCGTTGCCGTAGTCCTCCTTCATGCCTACAAGAATCCCGAGCACGAGGTAGCAGTTGCGCGTCACCTGGCGAGGAAGGATCCAAACCTCCTCGTGGTCACATCCCACACCATCGCCCCAGAGTGGCGCGAGTATGAGCGAACCAGTACCACCGCTCTCTCTGCCTACATCGCTCCGATCATCAATGAGTACCTCTCTAATCTTGGCGAGCGCCTCCATGCGATCGGCCTCGTCCCTGAGATCCGAGTGATGCAATCAAATGGCGGAGTCATGAGCGCCACCACCGCTAAGACCAAGGCCATTCAGACTCTCTTCTCGGGTCCTGTCGGAGGCACAATCGCCGGTGTTCACATCGGAAAGACCTTAGATGTGAATCGATTGATATGCGTTGATATGGGCGGAACCTCCTTTGATGTAAGCCTCGTTGTGGATCACAAAGCCGAAGTCGAACCCCAAACGGAACTACAAGGTCTACCTATTCTCTCCCCTACTGTCAGCATGCATACCATCGGTGCAGGTGGTGGATCAATCGCCTTCCTCTCCGCCGGCGCACTTCGAGTAGGACCAAGATCTGCGGGCGCAATGCCGGGACCGGCTTGCTACGGAAGAGGTGGCACTGAACCGACTGTGACGGATGCGAATCTTGCTCTAGGGCGCTTGCCTCAAATCGCACGACTGGGTGGATCGCTACCTCTTGATGTCGACGCCTCGAAGAAGGCTCTCGACTCCGTTGGGTCACAACTCAAGCTCGATACTGAAGCCACTGCAAGCGGAGTCATCTCCATCGTCAATGCAGCGATGGCAAATGCGATTCGAGAGATCACCGTCTCACGCGGTATCGACCCGCGCGATTTCGCACTCGTCGCCTTCGGCGGCGCGGGACCACTTCACGCGATCGCAATCGCCGAAGAGTTGGAGCTCAAGTCAGTGATCATCCCGTCGAATCCAGGAGTTCTCTCTGCCTACGGGATGTTGCAGGCGGACACCCGTCATGATCTGGTCGCAAACTACTTCGCAAATCTCGACCAACTTGATGTGGCGCACTTCGGAGAAACCCTCGATGACCTCACTGTGAAGGCTAAGGAGATCTTGGATCTGGAGGAAGTCGCTCTATCTGATCGCTCTCTCGAACCTTCTGTAGATCTTCGATACACCGGACAGGAATACACCGTACGCGTGGAATGGCCGAGTGATTGGAGCATCTCGCAGGCGATCGAGAAGTTGCCAACAATGTTCGAGGACGAGCACCTCTCTCGCTATGGCCATAACAACCCCGGCGAACGGATAGAGGTGGTCAACCTGCGCGTAACGGCCATCGGGAAGAACACTGTCATCGAGCAGGAAAGTCAGACGAATCCCCTCACGAAGGAGGCTCCAATCAAGGCGCCGCTCTACTTCGATGGCAGATGGGTCGAAGGTGAGATCGTCGATCGAAGAACCCTCGTGATCTCGGATGTGGTCAATGGCCCCGCCGTGATTCTCGAACCTGATTGCACCTCTCTTATACATCCGGGTTGGCGTGCGACAGTTGCAAAGGGTGGACATCTCATGGTCGAGAGGAGCAAGTAATGGCAATCGATCCCATCACAGTCGAAGTGATTCGTAATGCTTTCGATTCGATCGCGAATCAGATGAATAACAATCTTGCTCGCTCCGCTTATACGCCGATCATCTACGAGATGAAGGATTGCTCGGTTGGCCTCTTCGATGATCGCGCTCAGCTCTTGGGCCAATCTCCAGGACTTCCAATCTTCCTCGGCGCACTTGAGGCCGCGATCTTCTCGACCGTCGATCACTTCGGTGACTGGGATGTCTTCAAGCCTGGCGATGTCTACGCCATCAACGACAGTTATTTGGTAGGAAGCCACCTCAACGATGTCTCCGTCTTCTCGCCTGTCTTCTACAAGAACAAGCTCATCGGCTTCGGTGCGACAAAGGCACACTGGCTCGACATCGGCGCTAAAGATCCAAGTCAGGCTATGGATTCGACCTCGATCTACCAAGAGGGGTATCGCATCGGTCCAACCCGCCTCTACCGCGAGGGTCAACCGCAGCGAGAGATCCTCGACTTCTTGACACGTAACTCACGTCTTCCTCGCTCGATCTGGGGCGATATGCATGCCCAGATCGCGGCATGCAGAACGGGAGAGATTCGCCTTCAAGCGCTCTTCGACAAGTTCGGTCCTGATGTGATCGATGAAGCGAAGCGAGAGATCTGGCGTCAATGTCAGGTACTTGATGCTGAAGCCGTGAAGAAGATCCCAGATGGTGTCTACACCGCTTCCGGTTCCCTCGATTCGGATGGTCCAGGTGGCAAACCTGTTCCCATCCAATTGAAGATCACAGTTGCAGATAGCGAGATAGAACTTGACCTGCGTGGCTCATCGCCGCAAACGGGTGGTCCGATGAATTGCGGAGTCGCTCAAACTATCTCCGCTGCGCGACTTGCCTTCAAGTTCTTGGTCAATCCGGAGATTCCAGCGACCGGAGGAACATTTAGGAATCTCAAGGTCCTCACTGATGTCGGTTCCGTCTTCCACGCGCAAGAGCCAGCGGCCTGTCAGTACTACTACCCACACCTTGGTCTCATGATCGACCTCTTCATAAGAGCGCTTGCTCCAGGTGTGCCAGATCGCGCCGTGGGAGGACAACCCTCAGATGCGATGAACATCCTCTTTGTCGGAACGCACCCGCGAACCAAGACCGAGTTCTTTACCGGTGAGGCGACCGGTGTCGGTTGGGGCGCACACTCCGAAGGTGATGGCGGGAATGCACAGATCAATTACGGTGGCGGCGATCTCAAGAACTATCCCGTCGAGGTCTACGAGAGTCGCTATCCAATTCGAATCCATCAATACGCGCTAGGCGTCGATACCGGTGGACGTGGCAAGTTCCGGGGAGGCCTGGGAGTGGTGCGCGAATATGAAGTACTCGGTGAGGATGTCACTGTCTCGCTCTGGTTCGAACGAAACAAGACACCTGGATGGGGACTCTTCGGTGGCGAAGAAGCGATCTCGACCGTTATCGATGTCGAACGCGAAGGCAAGAGAGAGATGATCCTCAAAGTGAATCGACTACCGGTTCCAAAGGGATCCAGGATTTGGGTGAGAACGGGAGGAGGAGGTGGCTACGGTCCAGTCAGTGAGCGCGACCCGAAGCAGATCGAAGACGATCTACTGAATGGATACACGACGGAGAAGTTCTACGACTCCTAACCGATTACCTAAGGGAAAAGTTCCACAGTAAGAGAAACAACAAGAAACCAGGCAAGAAATAGAGAAAGGGAAAGATAGGTGCGAAGCAAGCTCTTCAAACTTATAGCTCTGCTATCGGCCAGCGTCTTCATCGTCAGCTGCTCCTCAGGCGGCGACAGTGCATCTGACGCACCGATCACTGCTGTCTATTCAAATATCGCTGAGACCGCGACTCTCGATCCAGCGATCATCTTCAGTTCTGACGGTTTCGTCTTCGCACGAAACGTCTATGAAGGTCTCGTGGAGTACAAGCCAGGCACAGTCGAGATCCAGCCTCTCCTTGCAGAGAGTTGGGCGACCTCGGATGACGGGCTCACCTTCACCTTCACACTTCGTTCCGGCGTGAAGTTCCATGATGGATCTGATCTAACCGGCGAGGGAGTAGTTGCTGCTCTCGAGCGCATCAAGGGTGTCAATCAAGGACCAGCATCATTCATGGCCAACATCAAGAGCATCACCGCGCCAAGTGAGAACCAGGTTGCGATCACGCTCAACAATGTCGACTACACCTTCTTGGGCAAGCTGCCGAAGCTTCCAATTGTCAGCGCAGCTGCAATCGAAGCGAACAAGACCGATGCCGATCCACTTGCTAGTGAGTGGTTCGCAAGCAATGCCGCAGGTACCGGCCCCTACAAGCTCGATACTTGGCAGCGTAATCAAGCCATCAACTTGGTCGCATTCGAGGATTACTGGCGTGAGTTCGAAGCCGGAACTCCTACTGCTGTGACCTTGCGTGTTGATCCAGAAATCGCGACCGCAATGCAACTCTTGGAGTCTGGCGAGATCGACTTCATGGGTGCAGTAGGTCCAGATGACTCGGCTCGTGCCCAGAACATGGAAGGCGTACAAGTCCTCGAATCACCTTCCTACTATGGCCAGGTCATGCCGATGAACGTCACGCGTGGTCCGCTCAAGGACGTTCGCGTCCGTAAGGCGATCGCACTCGCGTTCGACTACCAGGCGATGGTGGACTTCTACCAGGGCTTCGCTGAGCCTTCGAACGGTCCGCTACCAACTGGCTTCAGTGCCAATATCGCTGCACGTCCTCGCTATGAGCGAAACCTCGATGAGGCGAAGAAGCTCCTTGCAGAGGCGGGCTATGCGAAGGGATTCGAATTGGAGTACATCGGCCTCAAGGGCCTCTCCTACTTCGAATTCGCAGGCACTTTGATCGAGCAGAATCTCAAGGAACTCGGAATCACAGTCAAGCAGACTTTGATCCCATGGCCTGAGATGGCTGCTTCGTACTCGAAGCGCGACACTGCAGGAGATATCACATTCCTCAACATGTCAGCATTCACCAACGATGCTGGCGCTTATCTTGGTCAGTCATACCTATCCACCAACACTGGTGACAAGGGTGGCTACAACTGGAGCTTCTATGAGAACAAGCAGTTGGATGCCAAGATCAACGGTCTCTCGCAGATCGCAGATGAAGGTGAGCGTATGACCGCGACCGAGGCACTCAATGCCGAGATCGCAGATCTCTACCTCAGCATCTATGTCACACAACCTAAGTTGGCACAACCGGTGAAGGCAGGCTGGACTGGTTTCTACGACAGCCTTGATGCGAACTATTCAGTTCGCTTCTTCTACACTCGGTATAACGGCTAGTAGGTAAAAGTGGAGTCAAGGTCTTGGTGTCTCGGATGATGAACGCCAAGGCCTTGACTGCACGTAGCAAGTTCCTTCTACGCGCAACACGCTTCCTCAATCGTCTCTGGTGGCTACTCGTAGTCGTTTGGACTGCGGTCACGCTCACTTTCATCCTCTCTCGACTAATACCTGCTGATCCCGCACGACTTGCTGCTGGACTTCAGGCTGGACCAGAACAAGTCGAGGAAGTTCGCAGGCAATTAGGGCTAGATCGACCGCTCTTGGAGCAGTACTTCAACTATCTCTCGGGCGTTGCTCGCTTCGACCTCGGTAAGTCGATACAGACTCGACAACCTGTCGTCGATGACATCTTCAAGTATCTCCCAGCGACCCTCGAATTAGTCTTCGCAGCCTTCATCACCTACGCCATCCTCGGCATCGTCTTCGGAGTCCTCTGGGCGCGTTTCCCACGATCAATAGGTTCCAAGGCGCTCTCACTCTTCACCGTCCTCGGCGTAGCGCTTCCAGTGTTTTGGATCGGTCTCATCTTGCAAGTGGTCTTCGCCGCGAACTTGAAGTGGTTTCCATTGGCGGGCAATCTCCCCTATTCGAAGTATCAAGTCGAATTCGTGACCGGAATGGGAACAATCGACTCCCTCCTAGCGGGCGATATCCCCGCCTACGGATTCGCTCTCAAAGCAATGGTCTTGCCCGTAACAGCGCTCGTGATCTCACAATTCGCGGTCTCTACCCGACTCACTCGCTCAACCATGACCTCTGAACTTCAGAAGCAATATGTCACAGCAGCGAGAGCGCGTGGCTCCTCCGAAGCTCGGATCACGATCTTCGATGCGCTCAGGAATGCGCTCAATCCTGTGATCACCATGCTCGGTCTCCAATTCGGATGGCTCCTTGGTGGAACCATCTTGGTCGAAGTGGTCTTCTCGTGGCCCGGTTTAGGTCTCTATGCATTCAACGCTTTCCGAACCTTCGATTACAACCCGATCCTTGCCATCACGATCGTCATCACCATCACCTTCGTGATCGTCAATGAATTGGTCTCACTCCTCTATCCGAAACTCGATCCAAGGTTGCGGCGCGAATGAAACGAATCCTCATCGCACTCGTCCTCGCAATCATTGGGATTACCGTGGTTGCACCGAGCCTCATTGCAACGCACGATCCCTTCGCCTTAGACGTGATCAATCGACTTCAAGCGCCATCTGCAGAGCATCACTTCGGCACAGACGAGGCAGGGCGAGATATCTTCTCTCGCGTCGTCCACGGAGCGAGGATCACGATCGGCTCGTCATTGGCGATCGTCTTCTTCGCAGCGCTCCTTGGCACTCTCATCGGCGCTACCGCTGGCTGGTTCGGCGGGCGAATCGATTCCTATCTGATGCGAATCGTCGACGTCTTCCTCGCCTTCCCTTATCTCGTTCTCGCTATGGCACTTGCAGCATCAATCGGTAGGAACATGGGATCTTCGATCCTTGCTCTCATCCTGGTCTGGTGGCCAGGTTATGCACGAATGGTCCGAGGCCAAGTCCTCTCGATCAAGAATGAACTCTTCGTCAAAGCATCTCGTGCCATCGGGACTGGAAATGCTCGAATCCTCAGATGGCATGTTGTTCCACACACAAGCCGGGCTGTCATCGTTCGTGCAACTCTCGATATTGGCTATGTGATTATTGCTCTTACTGGGCTCTCCTTCCTTGGTCTAGGTGCGCAAAATCCAAGCCCAGAGTGGGGTCTTCTCATCTCCAATGCGAAGGCCTACGTTCTCTTTGGTTGGTGGTATTCGGTCCTTCCAGGCCTCGTTCTCGTCGCAGTCGTCAGCATTTTCGTAGTCCTTGGCGACCGGCTCTCGAAGGAGAAGGGGCGATGAATCCGATCCTTCGAGTTGATTCGCTTCAAGTTCGCTATCGAGGCGCGCCCCGACCCGCTGTCGCTGACATCTCCTTTGAGATCGGTCAGTCAGAGTGTCTAGCGATCGTTGGTGAGTCCGGTTCAGGTAAGACCACGACGGCGATGGCGCTATTGCGCCTTCTTGGTCCGGTGGCGGAGATATCGGCTAGAGCGATCACTCTTGCTGACCAAGACTTCCTCAACGCCACTCCATCTGAACTTCGCGCCATTCGCCGAGATCTGATTGGCACTGTCTTCCAGGATCCGACCGCAAACTGGAACCCAGCTCGCACTATCGGCGCCCAAGTGATCCAACCTTTCCCACGTGAAGAACACGAAGAGCGCCGGAATGAGTTCATCTCCTACATGGAACGTGTCGGAATAGACCGAGCCAATCTTCGGATCGATCAATACCCGCACAACCTCAGCGGTGGAATGCTGCAACGCGCGATGATCGCGGGTGCTCGTCTCGGCAATCCACGCCTCTTGGTCGCAGACGAACCAACCAGTGCTCTCGATGTGACGGTGCAGGCTGACTTGATCTCTCTCTTGAAGGATCTAGCGG
>JBJTGO010000003.1:0-9754 GCA_046093985.1 Actinomycetota bacterium | reverse complement strand
AGCGTGAGGTCCAACGCCGCCTACTTGCTCAGATCAATTCCTACCTCATCGACTCAATAGAAGAGTGTCTCGCTCGGGATGCACACGGCGCTCTCGCTATCGAAATCAAGTCACCGATCGATCTGGAAGCCGAGATCGGGTTGCCGAGAGGCAACATCTTCCATGCCGACCTCACATTTCCCTGGCGAGAAAATCACGAAGGAATCCGGTGGGGATGTGAGACCGAGGATGAGAACATCTTCTTGGCTGGAGCAGGTTCACGTCGTGGTGGTGGCGTCTCAGGAATCGGCGGACAGAATGCAGCGATGGCTATTTTGGAGCGACTCTCTCTCGACTAAGTGGAAGCGAGACACTTCTGAAGGTAGGATTTTGAGCATGTTGAAGGCACTTAGGCGGGTAATCGCTCTCTTCGCACTCGTTGCGGTTGCAGTAAAAGGAGTTTTCTCCTTCCTTTCCTGGGTCGAGAAGCAAGATGATCTAGATGCAAGTGTTTGGATCGATGAGGAAGAACTGGAAGAAGTCCAGTAACCGTGTCAGACACTTATATCCCTGGCACATGTAATCTCGGTAAAGCAGAGGTGCGACGCCGCCAATTCGTCGCCGTCCTCGGGTTCGCTCTCTCACTCTTCTCCGCATTCGGACTCTGGCAGGGATCGACTCTGGCAAGAGCCACGATCTTCCTTCCACTTTTTGTCTTCGCTGTGGGTTTCGTCCAGTCGCGACGTAAGTTCTGCATGGCTTATGGATTCTCTGGTGCGTTCAATCTTGGTCGCCTCGGCGAACTCTCACGGGTGCAAGATCCAGCAGATCGGGCTGCAGATCGCAAGACTGCGCTCTCGATCCTTGGCCAAGCGGCGCTCTTGGCGCTCGCACTCACTGCGCTCTATCTCGCTATCTCTTCCTGACGCGAGAAAGCTCGGGTGCTGGACTTGCTAGATGTCTTGGAGTCCGCTGACTAAGTTCTCTGCCGCTGAGTAGAAGGCATCGTAGAAAGTGGTATCCCAAAATCCTTCTGATGGATCGAAGAGATTGCCATCAAGTTCTGATTCACCTTTGAGATAACCGATCATCTCCTCAGTCGTCGTGATCCATTCTTGGATTTCTTTCCTAAACTCACTATCAAGGCATTCAGGTAGCTTCTTCATCTGACGATAGATCTTCAAATCCGATCTGAGTACCTCTGTGACACTTGCGGCGATCTCGCTCACCTTCGCAGGGCGCTCACTCTTCGGCAGCCCCTTCTCATAAGACATCACCTCTCGGTGATATTTCTTCCAGAGCGGAAAGGAGATGTCTTCCTCTGCGGTGATGAACTCTCGTAGGTCATCACAGGTACGCACTGTGACTTTCCCATCGGATTTTGCCTCAGAGCTACTGCGACGAATATCGACGAGATTCCAACCGATGCCAGCAAAACCCAGAATCAATGCAAAGACGATGATCCAGGTGGAGACCCGTTGCAATCTCATGACGGCATTCTTTCATGAGCAGGTAGGCTTACTCCGTGTCTGCAGTCGAATCAAAAGTTCTAGCAAAACTACCGGTAGGCGAGAAGGTCGGTATCGCCTTCTCCGGTGGTCTAGACACCTCTGTGGCTGTGGCGTGGATGAGGGCGAAAGGTGCTATCCCTTGTGCCTACACCGCCGACCTTGGGCAATATGACGAGAGTGATATCGGATCAATCCCAGATCGTGCGATTGGCTATGGCGCAGAACTGGCGAGACTTGTCGATTGCAAGTCTGCTCTTGTGGAGGAAGGTTTCGCAGCCATCGCTTCTGGCGCTTTCCATATTCGAACCGGTGGGAAGACCTATTTCAACACCACTCCATTAGGTCGCGCAGTAACCGGCACACTTCTTGTGAGAGCGATGCGTGAGGATGGCGTCTCGATCTGGGGAGATGGTTCTACCTACAAAGGTAATGACATAGAACGCTTCTATCGTTATGGGTTGCTCGCTAATCCAGCGCTACGCGTCTACAAGCCATGGCTTGATCAAGATTTCGTGACCGAGCTCGGTGGTCGGAGTGAGATGAGTTCATTCCTGACCTCGCGTGGCCTTCCCTATCGAGACAGCGCAGAGAAGGCCTACTCGACTGACGCGAACATCTTGGGCGCTACTCACGAGGCGAAACTCTTGGAACAACTCTCCTCTTCGATGGAGATCGTGACGCCGATCATGGGTGTAAAGCATTGGGATGAGGGCGTCTCGATCAAGAGCGAGGATGTTCGCATCACATTCCGCCAAGGAAGAGCAGTTGGCATCAATGGCAGAGAGATCGATGATGCTGTTGCGTTGATGAGAAGTGCCAATGAGATCGCAGGTCGCCACGGTCTGGGTATGTCCGATCAAATTGAGAATCGAATCATCGAGGCGAAGTCACGCGGTATCTATGAAGCGCCAGGTATGGCACTTCTCTTCATCGCATACGAGCGACTCCTTACCGCGATTCACAATGAAGACACGATCGCGAACTATCACGCGGAAGGCAGAAGACTTGGCAGGTTGCTCTACGAGGGAAGATGGTTCGATCCGCAAGCACTGATGCTCCGTGAATCTTTGCAACGATGGGTAGCATCTCAAGTCAGTGGAGATGTAGTGCTTCGCCTTCGCCGCGGTGATGACTACTCAATCATCGACACGACGAGTGAGAATATGAGTTATCACCCAGAGCGACTCTCGATGGAGCGCACTGAAGGTGCTGCCTTCGGACCCGCGGACCGTATTGGGCAGCTGACCATGAGAAACCTTGATATCGCAGATACCCGTGCGAAACTGGAGAGTTACTTGAAGCAAGGTCAGATCGAGAGGAGTAATCTCAATCTGATCGAAGGTTCTTCCGATGAGTAGATCAATCATCCGTCTGCTCACCTGCGGCAGCGTCGACGATGGCAAGAGCACTCTGATCGGTCGCCTTCTCGTGGAGACCGATAGCGTCCCACATGACACCATCAAAGCCGCAAAGTCGGTTCGTCGCACAGGTTCGACCATCCCCGCCGGCGAGATCGATTTCTCTCTCTTGACCGATGGATTGGAGGCAGAGCGAGAACAAGGAATCACCATCGATGTCGCTTATCGCTCGATGTCTCTCCTCAACGGCAAGCGCTTGATCATCGCGGATGCTCCAGGTCACGAGCAATACACCCGCAATATGGCAGTCGCTGCCTCTCGCGCGCATATTGCTCTCGTCCTCGTTGACGCTTCTCGCGGGATCAGGCCACAGACGTTGAGACACCTCACCATCTGTTCTTTGGTTGGCGTGGAGCGGATCATCGTGGTGATCAATAAACTCGATGCAGTCGGCTATGACCGTGCTGTATTCGACGCGCTCAAGGCAGAGTTGATGCCTACCATCGAGAGGCTCGGGATCAAGGACTTCACATTCATTCCAGTAAGCGCTCTTCATGGCGACAATGTGGTCTATAGGAGCGATGCTGCGAAGTGGTACAGCGGACCGACACTTCTCGAGTACATCCAAGAGTGGGATGGTGCAAGCGTCGATAGAAGCGTCTCACCGCACCTTGGTATCCAAATGATCTCTCGTGCTGAGAATTTCCGGGGTCTTGCCGGAACTGTGGTCAATGGCAGCTTCAAAGTAGGTGATGAAGTGATCGTTCTTCCTGCCAAGAGAAGCGCGAAGATCTCTCGCTTGGTCACTTTCGACGGGGATCTAGATCGTGCAGAGAACTCCCGAGCGGTCACGATGGTCTTGGAACCTGATGTCGATGCAACCCGTGGTGATGTCATCGAATTGAAGGGGCGCGAAACCCGATCAGAGAATCGCTTCACTGCGAACCTGGTATGGCTAGGTGAATCAGAGTTGATCCATAGTCGCTCGTACTTCTTCATCTCTGGTTCATCGCAAGTGACGGGTTTGGTCACCTCGATTAGACATAAGCTCAACATCAACACAGGGGAACATATCTCGACTCGAACACTTGCTATGAATGAGATCGGCACTGTTGAGATCGCCCTTGATACGCCACTCGCGCTCTCGAATTACGATTCAAGTCGCGAAACTGGCAATTTTGTCATCGTCGATCGACTTACGATGAACACAGTCGGTGCCGGAATGATCTTGCACCCACTCCGTCGTTCACAGAATGTCACTGAACATCTCTATGAGATCACTCCCGAGATGAGGGCGCAACAGAAGGGTCAGCGCGCCAAAGTCGTCTGGCTCACCGGTCTCTCCGGTTCCGGGAAGTCAACGATTGCCAACGCGGTCGAGAAGAAACTCTTCTCACTTGGGATTCATTCCTACATCCTCGATGGTGACAATCTTCGTCTGGGTCTCAATAAGGACCTTGGCTTTACCAAGGAGGATCGTGCCGAGAATGTCCGCCGCGTCTCAGAAGTTGCCCATGCGATGGTCGATGCAGGACTCGTTGTGATCGTTGCCTTGGTCAGTCCATTCAAAGCGGACCGGGATCAAGCGCGCTCACTCTTCGAATCAGGCGAGTTCTTTGAAGTCTGGGTCAAGACTCCTGCGGAGGTCTGCGCCGAACGTGATCCCAAGGGTCTCTACAAGAAGGCGGCGAAAGGCGAGATCCCCAATCTCACCGGTATCGGTCAAGAGTACGAAGAGCCAACCGATGCAGAGTTGGTCCTTAATGGAACTTCACCTTTGGATGAGAGCGTCGATGCGCTTATCAAAGTGATCCTGTGATCGTTGGTCTTTCGTTCTAATTGGACATCTTGCTGTAATTCTCAAGATCCTCATCTAGGGTTCGTCTGTGGCAGATCGCATAGTCCTCCATGCTGGATTCCATAAGTCGGGGACGACAGCGCTCCAGTATGCATTTCATAAGAACAGATCATCGCTGCGCCAATCTGGAGTGGTCTACCCTCCTTCGTACGGTCACGCCCACCATCGCGCTGCCTGGGGATTGATTGAGCGAGTATGGGGTTGGAAAGACAACGGCGGCAAACTCGTTCCGGCCAAGTCCTGGCAGACACTTGCCCGCCAGGTGAAGAAGAACTCTGGTATAGCCCTCATCAGTAGTGAGTTTTTCGCGGAAGCCAAGGATCACCATGTCGCTCAAGCGAAGCAGGATTTTGGTTCTGTTCCAGTAACCATCGTCTTCACACTCCGTCCCTTCGCAAAGATCCTCGCCTCCTCCTATCAGCAGTTCCTGAAATTCGGTGTCAAGGTCAGGTTCAACGAGTGGCTTGAACATGTATTTTCAAAGAAGTATGAGTCCACAATCACTCCCACCTTCTGGAATCGAGTCCAAGTCGATGAGATCGTCGGGCGGTGGGGGAAGTTCTTCGGCAGCGAGAATGTAATAGTCATCTTGGCCGATGAATCGAAGCCGGAGTTCATCTTCCAAGAATTCACCAAGATCCTTGGTATCTCCAGCGATGCACTGCCGCTCCCCGAAGTCGGTGGGAACAGGTCGATGACATTGGAGGAGACCGAACTTCTCCTTCAGATAAACAACATCTATGACCAACGTGGGGGATGGGAGCAGTACCAAGCGCTCATTCGAGAGGGTTATGTCCGTCACCTCTCTGATCACACCAAGGCTGATCCTGATGCAGAGCGGATTCTTACCCCGGAGTGGGCGGTGAAGGAAGCAAGAAACATCAATCATCGACAGTTTCAGCGCCTACAAGAGATGAATATCGAGATCAGAGGTGATCTCGAAGGCTTTGTCGATGCTCCTGTCTTGACAGGCAATAACGCGGTACCCGAAAGGATCAGTATTCGATTGGCTGCAGAATTCCTCGCTTCCTACAAGTACTCTTTGCTGAGACGAATTCGGGTAAGGGTCCTGATCCAGGAGTTGCGAAGAAGATTCAGAGTTACACGAAAGAGATTGAGAAGAGGTGTGAGATGAAGGAAAACTGGCAGGCAGAATCGACGATCGCGAAGGTATCCGAGGAGTACGTGACCGAGTCGGCAAAACTCAGTCCGATTGCCTCGACCAATCTCGGCATACCTGGACTCGAGGACCAACTCGATGACTTCTCGCTCGCTCATGCCGAGAAGGGTGCCCAGCTTCTCCGTGATTCGATTGCAAAGATAGGGGCTGCAACACCACTCAACGAATTCGATCGAATCGCCAAGGATGTAGCTCTTGAGCGGATGCAATCGACCCTTGACCTCCATGACTCCCGGGAGGCCTTCATCCTTTGGGGAATTCTCTGGTCTCCGGTGTCGAGCATTCGACAGGTCTTCGAGATGATGGATTCATCTTCTCCGGATCACATCAAGAACATCACCGCTCGTATGAATGCGATCTCTCACTCTTTCGATACCTGGAGCGGAGCGCTTCTGGATGTTGCTAAGGAGTGGAAGGTGACTTCTAGGCGACAAGTACTCGGCGTGGCAGAGCAGCTTGAAACTTTCGCTAAGGGCGCCTTCACTGAGATTGCCAAGCGCTTTGATTCCGAAGGTAAGAACTCGGATCTACTCTCAGCGGCGAAGAACGCCGATTCCGCTTGTGCTGAGCTCGCACTCTGGCTTCGCGAGACTTATGTTCCGATTTCCAACCCAGATGATCCATCTGGTCTTGAGCGCTATCGGATCTGGTCACGCCACTTCACTGGCGCTGAACTTGATCTTGAGGCTACCTATCAATGGGGCAAAGAGGATCTCGACCGAATCAATGAACGGATGTGGGGAGCAGCAGCCAAGCTCTACCCCGATGCGAAGACGCTCCGCGAGGTCGCAGATCGCCTTGAGGATGATCCTCGATATGTGATTCACGGTGGCGATACGCTCTTGAAGAGGCTGCGTGAATTCGTCGATCAGGCAGTCGAACGCCTTGATGGCAAAGAGTTCGATATCGATCCTCGAATCAGATTCTGTGATGCGAAGTTAGCCCCAGAGGGGAGTGCGTCCGCTGCCTATTACATGCCACCTTCGGAGGACTTCTCTCGCCCTGGCACGACATGGTTTCCGACGATGGGCAAAGAGAAGTTCAGTTTCTGGCACATCGCATCGACCTGGTATCACGAAGCGGTACCGGGACATCATCATCAGGTTGCAACTTCCATGGTTGAGACCGATCGTCTCAACCGCTATCAACGCAATGATGCATGGACTTCAGGACATGGTGAAGGTTGGGCTCTCTATGCAGAGCGTCTCATGGATGAACTCGGTGCATTCTCTGATCCTGGTTATGAGATGGGTTATCTCTCATCACAGGCGCTTCGCGCAGCGCGCGTCGTTGTCGATATCGGAATGCATCTCTCACTTCCAGGTCCTGATGGCAAACCATGGAATGCCCAGTCAGCATTCGAGTTGCTCCGGAATCGCGCACTCCTCGATGAGGTCTCGGCACGGAGCGAGGTGGATCGCTATTTGGGAAGTCCCGGACTAGCGATCTCTTACAAAGTAGGCGAGCGAGTTTGGATGCGTGCTCGCGAGGATGCGAAGAAGCGCCTTGGTGAGAAGTTCAGTCTCAAAGAATTCCATCGCTTTGCACTTGCGCTAGGGCCGATGGGGCTCGATCCTTTCGAGAACGAACTTCGAAAGTGGAACGGCTAGGAGATCAAGGCCTCCAGGCCGACTTCGACCATCTCTTTGAGGGTTCTCTCTCGAGCAGTCGCATCCATCGCCTCATGAGTGATGACATGGTCTGAGACGGTGAGGACTGCAAGAGCCTGACGCTTGAAGCGCGCTGCAAGCGTGTAGAGCGCGCTTGCTTCCATCTCTAAGGCAAGGACGTTGTAGGCACGCAACTTTTCAAGCGCATCCGTCGTGTCATAGAACTGATCCATCGATGAGACGCCACCGACATGAAGTCCTACCGATGACTTCGATCGCTTTGCGGCTTCAAAGGCCGCAGACAAGAGATGGAAGTCGGCATGGGGTGCGTAATCAAGACCGTTAGTTGCCCTTCTGTTGACCGCAGAATCGGTCGAAGCGCTGATCGCCAGGATCAAGTCACCAACCTTGGTCTGATCCTGGATAGCACCGCATGTACCGATACGGATCGCTCGTTGAACCCCGTATTCGGCGAAGAGCTCGTGGACATAGATGGAGATCGACGGGACTCCCATGCCGGTCCCTTGTACCGATACTCGCTCTCCCTTGTAGCCGCCAGTGAAACCGAACATGTTGCGGACTGAGTTGTATTGCACGGGGTTCTCTAGGAAGTTCTCAGCTACCCACTTCGCTCGCAATGGATCGCCAGGAAGAAGTATTCGGTCAGCGATTTCGCCATCTTTGGCACCGATGTGAAGGCTCATTCTCTCTTCCGTCCTAACCGATCAACTCTCGAGCATCGTGCACATTTTGAACTTGGGTCTGAACTTGGGTCTGAGATTGTGGACGGTGCAGGGTAGGACAAGTTCGCTTGATCGGATCTGCCACACACGATTCACAGAGCAAGAGTTGTTCGTGACATGAGGGGTCGATGCAATTGATGAAGTCACGCGTTGCCGCGCCACAGGTATCGCACTCACCGATCACCTTGGTCTCCTCATCGAATTCGATCCGCATCCGCGCATCGAATGTGTAGAGGGAACCTTCCCAAAGGCCTTTGCTTCCGAATTTCTCGCCATACCTGACGATGCCACCTTCGATCTGATAGACCTCAGCGAAGCCGCGTTCCTTCATCAAAGCCGAGAGCACTTCGCAGCGGATTCCCCCGGTGCAATAGGTGACGATCGGCTTGCCTTTGAGGTGATCGTATTTTCCGCTCTCTAACTCTGCGATGAAATCTCTCGTCGTCGAGGTCTCTGGGACTACCGCATCCTTGAATCTTCCGATCTTGGCCTCGAATGCGTTACGACCATCGAAGAAGACGACATCACCACGCTCGGCGACGAGTTGATTGACCTCTTCCGGCTTGAGGTGCTTTCCACCGCCGATGACGCCACGCTCGTCTACCTTCACATCAGTAGGTCGACCGAAGGTGACGAGTTCTGCTCGCACCTTGACGCTCAAGCGTGGGAAATCAGAGCCAGTTCCATCGGACCATTTGAAGTCGATCTCCTTGAAGCCTTCGAACTCGCGAGTCTTGCGGACATACCGCTTGAGTGCCGACATGCTGCCACCGAGTGTGCCATTGATGCCATCTTTGGAGATCAGGATCCGCCCTTTGAGATCCAAAGATTCGCAGAGGTCTCGCTGCCAGAGTCGAATCGCCTCGGGGTCGGAGATCGGGGTAAAGGCGTAAAAGAGGATGACTTTCGCCAACTCTCTTCGTGCGCTTTTTTCCTCGTTCGACATGGCAAAGAGTCTAACGAAAGCAACCTACGATCTGAAAGTGAGCAGCAAGGGTTCAAGCGCTCCCCGCGAGCGAGCACGATTCCAGCCTCGCCTTGATGCGTTGGCAGTCGTCTCTGGTGCGATGATCGCGGTGCAAGCGAGAGCAAACGGTGAACTCTCCGCGCAGATGGGAAATAGTCTTCAAGCAGCCCTCATCTCATTCTCCTCAGGACTTCTCATCATCAGCGTCGTTGCAATGTTCTCGCCTCGAATCAAGAGAGGGATGCGAACTTTGCGTAGCGCCGCACGCAGTGGAGCGATTCCACGCTGGCGACTCTTCGCCGGGATGCTTGGCGGATCTTTCGTTGCGATCCAGACAAACATCGTCCCAATCATCGGGGTCGCTCTCTATTCTGTGGCCTCTATTGCGGGGCAAGCGCTCACTTCACTACTTGTTGATCGGATCGGAATCACGGCAGGTGGACCCAAAGCGGTCAGTGCACGAAGGATCGCTGCTGCGACGATCACCGTTATTGCAGTCGCTGTCTCGGTGATCGATCGGTTCAATGATTCGACCTTCTCGATCTTTC
>JBJTGO010000002.1:0-5278 GCA_046093985.1 Actinomycetota bacterium | reverse complement strand
GCCTCAAGTCCTGTCAGCGAAGCGCTTCCATTTGCAAAGGCCTTCAGAATCAAGAGGTAGGCGGCGAGCGAGATGAATCCCTGTGATTCACCGAGTGGAAGCAACCCTTCGCCTGTTGTGGCGTATTCAGGGAGCGAGCCGTTGAGATGACGGTAGAGACCAAATCCAAAGACGGTGAACATGGAGATGATGAAGAGATATGAGGGGAGGACGAAGATTAACCCAGCATCTTTGACGCCACGAAGGTTGATGAAGGTGAGCAAGAGCACCACGCCAAGGGTCAACTCGACTTTGAACTCCGTCACTTCAGGGAATGCAGAGATAATCGCTGCGACACCTGCTGCCGATTGGATCGCAACCGTGATGATGTAGCCGAACATCAATTCAATGGCGGCGATCAATGAGACCTTGGTGCCGAAATTCTCCCTCGCAACGACATAAGCGCTTCCAGTCTTGGCATACGTTGCGATCACATCACGATATGAGAATGTGATGATCAAGAGCATCGCCAAGATGATCGCAACCATCGGAGGAAAGATGGCGAATGCTGCTAGCCCAAAAGCAGGGATGAGTGCGACAAGTATCTGTTCTCCGCCATATGCAGAGGATGAGATGCAATCTGAGGAGAGGATTCCAAAGGCATAGCGCTTCGAAAGTCGTTGATCAGAGAGAGCATGACGGTTGATCGCTCGACCAAGGATCTTTCGCTTGATTCGATAACTTAATGGGTCTCGAAGATGTGCGTGTTCCTTCAGTGTGACCGGCTTCGCTGCGTCATCGGTCCAGGCCTTGGCCACGTATCGATCCTCTTGTCTCTCGCATCAATGCGATGGTTGTAATTCTACGACTTCACCTTGCTAACCCCTACGCTTACCTCTCTATGGGCATCTCGAATACCGAGTATTTCTCGCTCTTCGTCACCACATTCGTCCTCGTGGGTCTACTGACGCCACTTGCGAGGCGATTCGCCCTCTCCAAGAGCATCGTTGACAATCCCAACCAAGGACATAAGACGCATCGCGAACCGATTCCGTATCTTGGCGGCGTTGCGATCATGGTCGGTGTACTCGTCGTTTCTTATGGCACATCCCTTATCGCAGACTTCACTATCGACACCTTCTATCTCGCTTCATCTGTCCTCATCCCCGCGCTGATCTTGGGCCTGATTGGCCTCTGGGATGACATCAAGAATTTGAGCGCCCTGCCTAGATTCATTGCACAAACTGTTGCTGGAGTATTCACCGCACTTCTCTTGGTCAATACCAACACCTCAGGGAACCCGACTGGCTCTGAACTGATCGACACGATCGTCACCATCGTTTGGATCGTCGGTATCTGTAACTCGATCAACTTCTTTGACAATCTTGATGGTGGCGCTGCAGGAACCGTTGCGGTGAGCTCGATCGCCCTCGCAGTCCTCGCTTTGAATGGTGATCAATCAGTGATTGCGGCCCTCGCCACGGTGATGGCGGGTGGAACCTTGGGATTTCTCATCTGGAACAAGAGCCCTGCGCGGATCTACATGGGCGATGCTGGAGCGCTCTTCCTTGGCGTAGTGATCGCAGTGCTTACCATTCGCCTCGACCCGACAACTGATCAATTGATCGGCTCCTTCGCTACCCCACTGCTTCTCTTGGCGATTCCAATTCTTGATACAAGCGTTGCAGTTCTCTCGCGATTACGAAGAGGAGTCTCTCCTTTTCAAGGAGGGCGCGATCATATATCTCATCGTCAGATCCGAAAAGGAATCTCACGAAGAGTGACCGCATTGATCCTCTGGGGCTTCTCAGCGATCTTCGCCCTCGTGGCGATATGGATCTCAAAACCAAATGGAGAGTTTGAGCGTTGGATCGTCTATGGAGCAGGAGCGCTCTGGGCAGTGCTCTTCGTCTACTTCTTCGTCACGGACGACGAGTAGATCGGCGTTTGAAGACGAGGTAGTTGAGTACGAAGTAATTGAATGGCGTTACGACGACTACTGGGACGAATTTCGCAAGCCTCGGATCAAGCCCTGCGACAATCACCACTTTCAAGATCGAAGTGCCGACCAACCACCAGAAGAGAAGTGTCAAAAGGTATTTGATCGTGGAGCGAGCATGTTGCTCCTCGCTCCTAAAGGTCCAGCGATGATGCATCAGGTAGTTGAAAGAGGTCGCGAAGATGGCAGCGATGAAATTGGCGATGAACACAGATCTGATCGGACCCTCATCTGCGCCATAGAGCGTGATGAAGATGGAGTAGTCGATGATGAATGTGGTGACTCCGACAATCGCCCACCGCAGCATGCTCCAATCGAGGTGACGACGCAGGAAGGCACGCACCGAGGTAAGTTATCAGCGTCATCCGCTTCTATACCTGTTCCGAACCCCTTCGACCCCTTCTACTTTCTTTCGGAGTGTATGTAGAAGTGAAGGTAGAGTTATACACGTGAAGCTCCTCAATCATGGTGGCCTTCGTATCTTGGTCAGCTTCCTTGTCATCATCGCTATCTACATCACCACCATGGTCACTATCTCTTCAAGCGGAAGTGAGAAGACCTATCAACTCGATGAGGTCATCTCGGAGAATCTCTCAAGTGAACACCTTGGGATCTTCGTCCAACTGACGGAGATCGACCCACTTCGCGGCGAAGCGAAGGCGCGAATCTTGCCGTGGCCGGGGGATGAGTCGGTTGGCTTCACCTTCAGAAGTGGTTGGCTGCCGAATCGAAAGATCTCAGTCCATGTCGACTCGGTTGTTGGCAATAGCCGCAATGGTGACAATCTCAATGTCTATGAGGTGGGTGTGCCGACTGGTGGTTTCGATGTCTCACTCGATGAATCGCCAGAGAGTTCAGATCGACCGATCAACCTCTACCCATTTGATCGCTATATCTATGAAGTTCCCATCAGCGCCTCATATGAGGAAGATGGTGAGACATACGACTTAGCGATCTTCCCTCAGGATTACACCAAGCAGATCGATACCTATGACGTTCGGATGGATCATGTCCTATGGACTGACTCATATCGGGTCATCACAGAGTCAAAGGGTGATATCAAAGCCATCACCAAGGAGTTAGAGCGAGGGCTCTCTTCCTCCATTTTCACGGTGCAGAGATCAGATTCGACGAAGGTACTGGCATTCATCATCATGATTTTGATGCTCTCGGCATTAGTCTCAGTCGGAACGATGACATACATGGTTGCGATGCATAAGCGACCACCAACGCTCTCTTCATTGACATGGAGCGCGGCGCTCACTTTCTCGCTGATCTCGCTTCGAAGTATCTATCCAGGAGATCCGCCGATCGGCATTCTCATGGACAAGGTGATCTATTTCCCAGCACTTTTGATGACGTTGGTCTGCTCGCTATGGGTCCTCATCATGTGGTCTAGGCGCGAGGACTACCTCAACTAGCGCGCTTATCGCTAACCTTCGCTTCGATGAAGATCGCCGGGGTGGTGGATGAAGCGCAGTGATCAGGTCGAGTTCGCGACCTGGCTCCAAGAGCGGCAAGGCGCTCTCCTTCGCGCCGCCAAAGTGATCTGTTTCGATACCCAGAACGCTGAGGATGTCTTGCAAGAGGCGCTCGCCGATGTCTGTATGAGGTGGGCCAAGGTCAAGAAGCACTCGAATCCCGAGGCCTATGTGATGCGCGTGATGGTGAGCAAGCATGCGGATATGCGCAGGAAGTGGCTTCGTAAGCGAGAAGAGAATGAGACTTCGTGGGAACTTGCGGAGAATATCCGTGAGATCGCTGATCAATCTGATGATGTGACCCAACGGCTCTTAGTGCAGGCTGCTTTGAAATCATTGAGTGCACAACAACGCGCTGTACTCGTCCTGGTCTATGAACATGGTTTAGTACTTCGAGAGGTCTCAGAGATCCTTGAGATTCCACTGGGCACTGTTGCTTCTCATCTTGCTCGAGGCAAGGCAGCGGTCGCGGCTTACATTGATCTTGTCCCCGAATTAGAGAAGTCATTGAAGAAGTCCCTTCCATCACCGCAACGATCTTCAGGATCGAGTGATGAGATCGGTGGCATAGTCTTGGGAGAGGTGGTGGAGTAGATGAGCGATGTCGATCCTCTAATCAAACGAGAGTTGCAGTGGATGGCTCTTGGTGTGCTTGAGAATCGCGATCTCACTGCCATGGTCTTCCAACGCGTCAGGCGTCGACGGATCCGCCGCGCCATCCTTACTTTTGTCACACTTTTCTCGCTCGTCGGTGTCTCTCTCGGTGGTTATGCCTTGATGACTCGTGAAGCAGTGGTTGAAGATGAGATTGCGATTGATAGTGGTGCTACTGGCTCAACTGATGAGAACGCGATCAATCGAGATGAGATCATTGGGTTGCGCTCTGACTATCCGATCACATGGGCACAGAGCGTCGGTGACTATGCCGCGATTAGTAAGGCTGCAGGAATCGGTGACACGTTAGGTGGACTTACGGCACTTGGACTCAAGGTCTCTTGGGAAAGGTGCGGGGAGAACCTCTGCCCAACGCAGTGGGTGCTTTCGCTCATGAATCAGACCGAGGACATCGTCACCATCGCGCCCTCAATCTCCGTATTCATCGATTACAACCCACTCTCATCGGTGACACGGCCTGTCACCGTCGTTCCTGGGGATACTGCGATCTTGATCTTTACCTTCCCGGAGTTCGCCGACCTCACTATCCGCCGCGGTGCCACCTGGCAGTGGAATTGGTACCTGACCTCCCTTTAGGACAGGCTCTCACCCTCACTAGGTTCAGGAAGTCGCCGTAAGGGCCTGATTCCCTGCTCTACACATCACCATGACCAAATTGCTATCGAAAAGACCCTGACAAATCGGACAGCGAGCGCATAAATTTTCCCCTGAATAGCGGTGTGTTCTACGTCAGGGATCTCCCTGACCCCTGTTCTCGACCTCGGGGGATGAACCTCATCTCTCGGGATTCCAAGGAGGAGAAAGTGAAGAAGAAGCTTACGGCGGTCCTTTCCGGGATTGCCCTTATCGCCGGCCTCGTGGTCGCGACCTCGCTGCCCTCAAATGCAGCGCTGCGCCTTCCACGGACCGCAATGCCAGCATGTGCTGCGCAACCGACTGCGATCTACTGTATTCAATCAGTATCGATCAGCATCTCTGGCGCTGCACCAATCCCGCTCACCTTTGTTCGCACCGGTGCAGCGGTTCCGCAAGAGGCTGAACCAAAAGATTTCTGGGCGCCGATTGCAACTGTCCGTAACGGCAGAGTCAATGGCAACAACTGGTGGCTCTCCCAGTACCAGCGAGATGCTCTCGTCAACCCTGC
>JBJTGO010000001.1:0-2236 GCA_046093985.1 Actinomycetota bacterium | reverse complement strand
AACTCGGTCCTACCGTCGAGTGCGCTCGTCCCTTCGTCGATGATGAGCAGACTTGGATTGTTGTAGAGGGCGCGCGCGAGTGCGAGTCGTTGTTTCTCACCACCAGAGAGGCGAGATCCAAAGTTGCTCAAATCGGTCTGGAGACCATCTGGCAGCGCTCGCACGAGATCTGCGAGTTGGGCCTGTGCGATGACTTCTTCCACTCGTTTGATATCGACCTCATCATCAGGAACTCCGAGTGCGATGTTGGTGATGAAATCCCCACCGAGTATGTAAGGCGCTTGCGGCACATATCCGACGCCACCTGGATTCGCCTTCACCCACTCCTTATTCGGCACGTCATTGAATGTGACCGTTCCAGAGTCACCTGAGTAGATACCAATGATGATGTCCGCGAGCGTCGTCTTACCCGAGCCAGATGAGCCGGCAAGAGCGACGAATGATCCTGGCTTGATCTCAAGCGAGTGGAAGAAGTCATCGCACAGGCCCAACTCGCAGATCTGGTGCGAGCGCTTCCAGATGGCCTACAGACCGACTTGAGCAACTTCGGATCTCGCCTCTCTGGTGGTGAGAAACAACGACTCGCACTCGCGCGAGCCCTCTACAACAATCCAAGTCTGCTCATCATCGACGAAGGGACGAGCGCCCTCGACGGTAGGACCGAGTTTGAAGTGACGCGTGCCATTCTTGGCCTCCGCTCCTCTTTGACGATCATCGTGATTGCACATCGCTTGGCCTCCATCAAGGAAGCAGATCAAATCTTCCTCATGGATAAGGGTCGCATCATCGCGCAAGGAGATTTCGAGGAATTACGAAAGAGTTCCAAGGAGTTCCAGGAGCAGGTCTCCTACATGAATCTAGAGTGAGTGCAAGCGCAGTAGCGAGTGAAGCGAACTAGCCGATTCCGAGTTGATGAATCCGAGCCGCTGCATGTGAACGATTCTTCACACGTAGACGCTCGTAAAGCTTGATGGTTTCGTAACGAATTGTCGCTTCACTAAAGCCTAATTCCCTCGCGATTGCTCTATTGGTCATACCTTGAGCGATCATCTTTGCAATCACCATCTGGCGATCGTTGAGACCTAAATTCATCGATGGATCCGTGGCAGGACCTGATTCTCTAGCGAGCGAACCTTTATGGCTGATCAAATGAGCAAGTTGGGCAATGACATAGATCGCTTCTTGGAGTTCAAGATTCTCAGACCAGTCGATGGAGTGATCACGGATAAAGACCATCGCGAAGACACCATCCACGAGAGGACCTACGCGTAGCGGTACGAAGATCGAGGGGCCGTTTCCCCATTGAACAGTTGGGTAGCGTCTTTGGTACTCGGAGTGGGAGGGAATGACGAGAGAGTCTTCGGTGCGAGCGCAATCGGTAACTGGATGAAGCTCATCCTTGGCAAGGCTCACGCCAAAGTGGCTCTCATGGGGCACCCCGAAGGTCATCTTCGGCGTCAGGTGCCCTTCACGATCAAAGGCGAAGATCTGTGAGAACGCGATCGGGTGGAAGCCTCCGATCTCGTCGTGACTTCTGCGAAGTAGCTGCTCGACTGATACCCCGCTGACGATGAGATCGAGATAGCCCTTGACCCATGAGAGGTCGAGCCCCAAAGTCCCTCGGCCAGCGCGTGCTGCTTCGCTCATACCCCCTACACCGCAGAAGGTTGGCGGATTTATGCACCCTGGTGAGAGGTTTTTCCATTCTTTTTGCGCTCGCCGCTGACCAAAACGCCAAGGTAGGTAAGCGCGATCCCTGAGACGAGAGCCCAACCGACCTGACCGGCGCGAACCGGATTTGCAAGGTCGAGAAGTAGCGAGCCAATCAACTGCCCTCCCACACTCAAGACGGTGAAGGTCAATACCCCGAGGTGTTGGACGATCAGCGCGGTGAATGCGATGTAGATGACACCGATCACTCCCCCGGTGTAGATCCACCAAGGACCTGAAGGCAACGGAGAAAGCTCCGTATCAGAGAGAAGGAGCGCTAGCGATAAGAAGATGAGTAGGAATGCGGTGCCCATGATGAAGTTAAGGAGTGAGGTGGCATAACTCTCACCGGAGTGTTCATTGATCTGACCATTGAGGGCGCGCTGTACCCCGACAAACGCACCGGCTAGGAGAGCAAGGAGAATCGGAAAGAGCGAGAAGGTAGAATCATTGAACCGATCGATCACCGAGACAGCAACTGCAATAACGGTGATCGTCGCAGCAGCGATCCTTCGTGCACTGACCG